>CAMDKE010000107.1 GCA_945901215.1 Comamonas sp. lk | reverse complement strand
AAGCCACCCGGAAATTCAATTTGTGCCAGGTGCCAGACGGCATCGCGCTGGACCACCTTGCCGCGCAAGACCACCCCGGCGTCTTCTCCAACTATGGCAGGACCTTCAACCCGCGCCAGCAGGTCTTGTGCCAACCCAGATACCTTGACGGAGCCCTTGTCAAGCACCACCAGGTGGTCCGCCAAGCGGGCGACCTCGTCGGTTGAATGCGTGATGTAAAGCATGGGCATGCTTAATTCATCGCGCATCCTTTCAAGCCAAGGCAATATGTCATGGCGGCGCGCAAAATCCAGGGCCGCCAATGGTTCGTCTAGCAGCAGCAGCCTGGGCTGGGTTGCCAATGCCCTGGCGATGGCAACCCTTTGCTTTTCGCCGCCCGACAAATGGGCGCTTTCGCGATGCAACAAATGTCCGATTCCCAGCAATTCAATGGCACGGGCAAGTGCTTTTTGGGCGCCCGGCTTTTTTGATCGCTTGAGGCCAAACACCAGGTTGTCTTGAACCTTGAGGTGTTCAAAAAGACTGGCTTCTTGAAACACAAACCCCAGGTCGCGCTGCCAAGTGGGAACATAAACACCGCTGGCGTCGTCTTGCCACAGCTCGCTGCCCACGCGCACCAAGCCTTTGGCCGGCCGCTCCAACCCGGCCACGCAGCGCAACAAGGTTGTTTTGCCAGAGCCCGAGGGCCCGAACAGCACGGTGATGCCGGTCGAAGGCAAGGACAGGTCGATATTGAGTTCAAAGTCTTTGCGCGCCAGGTGGAGCCGAAGGCGCAGGCCGTCTGTGGTGCTCACAGAAGCACCTGCCGCGCGCGTTTGCGCACCATGGACAAAGCCAATAGCACCGCAAATGAGAAAGCCACCATGCCCCCGGCAAGCCAATGCGCCTGCGCATACTCCATGGCTTCCACGTGCCCGTAGATTTGGGTGGACACCACGCGCGTCTTGCCAGGAATGTTGCCGCCGATCATCAAAACCACGCCAAACTCACCCACGGTGTGGGCGAAAGTCAAAATAGCCGCAGTCACAAGCCCCGGACGCGCCAACGGCAATGCGACCGAAAAAAACGCGTCAGCTGGACTGGCCCGCAAGGTAAACGCCACTTCCATCGGTCTGGCGCCCATCGATTCAAAAGCGTTTTGCATGGGCTGCACCGCAAACGGAAGTGAAAAAATCACCGATCCGATCAGCAGGCCCGTAAACGTGAAGGACAGCACGCCCCAGCCCAAGGCTTGCGTGACTTGTCCCAAGGGTCCGTGCGGCCCCATAGCGACCAAGAGGTAAAACCCGAGCACCGAGGGCGGTAGCACCAGCGGTAGCGTCACCAGCGCCCCAATGGGCGCGCGCCAGCCCGACCGCGTCTGAGACAACCACCAGGCCAGGGGCGTAGCCAGAACCAGTAACACGGCAGTGGCAGAGGCAGCCAGTTGCAGGGTCAAAGCAATGGCGTCCCAGGCATCTTGGTTTAGTGGAAAATTCATGGTTCTTCAAGCCTTCACAGGCCGTAGCCGTAGGACCGAATCAGCACCTTAGCCCGGTCGCTGCGCAAAAAACCCATCAGCGCGGTGGCCGCTGGATTGTCTTTTCCGGCGCTCAGCAAAAGGGCATCTTGCGCGATGGGCGCGTGCAAACCAGCGGGAACGATCCAGGCCGATCCCTGCACGATCTTGCCGTCGCGCAAGATCTGCGACAGAGCAACAAAACCTAGTGGTGCGTTCTCTGTGGCGATGAACTGATAGGTCTGCGCGATGTTTTCGCCCTGCACCAAGCGGGGCTGCAGGACTTGCAAAACGCCCAGTTTCACCATGGTTTCGATAGCCGCTGCGCCATAAGGCGCCAGCTTGGGGTTGGCAATGGCGATGCGCGCAAACGCGCCGCTGCGCAGAATGTCGCCCTTGTCATCCACCAAGCCAGGCTGCTTGCTCCACAAAACGAGCTTGCCGATGGCGTAGGTAAACCGGCTGCCCGGCACGCCCAAACCTTCTTGTTCGATCTTGAGCGGCGTGTCATCGTCGGCGGCCAACAGAACGTGGAAGGGTGCGCCGTTGCGGATTTGTGCATAGAAGTTGCCTGTCGAACCAAAGGACAACAGGGCTTTGTGGCCGGTTTCCTGCTCAAATACCTGCGCAAGTTTTTGCATTGGAGCGGTGAAGTTGGCTGCCACTGCAACGCTCACTTCGGCAGCCCGCGCAGACATAGCCAGGCAAAAAGCGGCGGCAAGTAAACCGAAGAATCTGGACAAAAAATCCTCGCTATTCAAAACTAGAATAACGAGTGTAGCACCGCTATCCTTTTTTGGTATAGCGAAATCCCCAGGCTGAATTCTTATGAATACCAAAAACGCATTGCACTTCGCCCAGGCATTTGGGCACGAGGCGACCGACAAGCGGATAGACATCCTCAAGCGCATTGGTGAGGTCGGCTCCATTTCCGAAGCCGCTCGCAGCGCCAACGTCAGCTACAAGGCCGCCTGGCAAGCGCTGGAGACGCTGAGCAACCTCGCGGGCTCTGCGCTGGTGGAAAAGGCGGTTGGGGGCAGCGGCGGCGGCGGCGCACGCCTGACCCAAGCCGGATTGCAGTTGCTGGAAGCGGCCGAGTTATTGAACCAAGCGCGGGCCGATGTACTTTTTAAGCTGGAACAGCATTCGGGCAACACCCTGAACTTGTCGGGCTTGGCGGGGCTCGGGCTGCGAACCAGTATGCGCAACCAACTGCCCTGCCAGGTCAAGGCCATCACACAGAACCTGGGGACTTCACGCGTCCAGCTGGAGCTGGCCAATGGCGCAACGCTGGTATCCAGAATTACCAACGAAAGCGCAGAGCTTTTAGGACTCAAAGCGGGCATGCCGGCCTTGGCTCTTTGCAAAGCCACCGCCGTGCGGGTCGGAATGGGGCTGCAGGGGCCCCAGAGCCTTAATCACATCCGGGGAGACGTAATACGTGCCCCATCGTCCACAACCGGTGGTGAAACATCCATTGCGCTGATGGCTGGACTTCAACTCATTGGGTTTTCGGCGCTTGGTCAAGAACTTTCAGCGGGGCAAGCGGTCATGGCCGCGGTAGACGAGTCCGCCTTTGTGATCGCGATTGCTGGCTACTAGCGAACAAAAACAAAAAAAGCCTTTGTCTTTTTCGGACAAAGGCCTTTTACTGCTCAGCGTTACTCAGCGTCGACAGTCGTAGGCAGGTCGAACTCGTCGTCCAGACTTTCACTCTCCATAGCGGCAATCTCGGCGTACTGCACGCCATTGAGCTGGTGGCGGTAGGCCAGATGGGCATGGCGGGCTACGGCTTCGTCGTGGCCTTCATCGTCTGCGTCGGCAGCGGCCAGGTGGTGCTTGGCGGCGGCGGTCAAGTGATGCGCAGCCATGCGGTGGTAGTCACCAACCGTTTCAAAATCATCTTCCGAGGTTTCTTCGATAACGGGGGATGTGTTTTCGGTCATAAATTACCCATTCTGTGTTGAAGCACGGCGACTTGCCGCAGCGCGAGAATCGCCGTTGGCGGTGAATGCTGTGTGACAGCAAGGACGGCTTGCGCTGGTAGTGCCTACGTTGCCGTTTGCGGATGTTGGATGCGCAAGCTGGTTTTGCTGCGCCATACCCCGTGGCCGCGTCGTTCCCAAAGCAGTTCTCTTTCGTGAAACTGTCACGGCGATTTCACGAACTTGGAATAAATTACTGATAAAACACCACCAAGGGACGCGATTCAGTGACCACTCCTTTGCATCCATGAACACAAAAAGCGTCGACGCTTTAGCAAAAGTTTTCAAGCCAATCGCCCTGGTCTTGTTGACTGGGGCCTTGGCGGCGTGTTCCCCGCGTCACCTCATCGTTCAAAGCCTTGGCAATGAGCTGGCAGGTCAAGGGCAGGCAGTGGAAGAGGACCCTGGGCTTGCGCGCGAGGCCAGTGCTTTTTACTTGAAGCTCTCGGAATCCCTGCTCAAGGAGTCGCCTGGCAATACCAAACTGGCGGAGTCCGTCTGCGCCGGCTTGAGCCAATATGCATTTGCCTTTGTCGCGTTTGAAGCGGAGAAGCTCGCCCCCAGTGATGCCAACGCGGCCTATCGCATGAACGAGCGAGCCAAACGCCTCTACCTCAGAGCCCACCGCCACGCGATGGCCGCGCTGGAGCTCTCGATGTCGGGCTTTGCGGCACAACTCGCGCTCCCCAACGAAAAGCAGTGGCCTGTGTTGTCTCGCGAACAAGTGGGCCTGGCCTACTGGGCTGCGGCCTCGTGGGGCGGCTTTATCTCACTGTCGAAAGATGTACCCGATGCGGTGGCCGACCTGCCCTTGGCCTACCGTTTAGCTGGCCTGGCCTGGAAGCAAGACCCGCACTACGGTGACGGGGGCCTGGCCAGCCTTATGGGAAGTTTCGAGGCGGCCATGCCCGGCGGATCCCTGGCCAAGGCCACGCAGTATTTTGACGTGGCAATAGCCGACAGCGCGGGCAGGAGCGCCGGCCCGTTTGTTGCTAAGGCCGAGGGCGTTGCGCTGGCCCAAGGCCAGCGCCCAGAGTTTGAACGCCTGCTGCAAAAGGCCGTGGCGGCAAGTGACCTGCGCCGCGATTTGGCCAACGAGGTGATGCGTCAAAGGGCGCAATGGCTTTTAAAAACGGCAGACGATCTTTTCTGAAGCGAACAACCCCATGAACCCAGCAACTACCTCCTCCCGACTGCTTCTTGGCTGGCTTTTTGCGCTGCTTTCCATTGGCGCCAGTACCGAAAGCTCGGCGGCGGACAAGCAATTTCGCATTGGCTCGCTGGTACCCAAAAATTCCTTGTACCACCGCCAGCTGATGGACATTGGCGAGGCCTGGCGCACGGCGCACGGCGAAAACGCGAAATACCTGGTGTATCCCGACGGCAGCCAGGGCGGCGAAGCAGAAATGGCGCGCCGCATGCGCATTGGGCAGTTGCAAGGCGCGCTGCTTTCGGTGGTGGGGCTGCGCGAGATTGAGCCGTCGATTGCCGCCTTGCAAGTGATTCCCTTGCTGTTTCGGAACTGGGACGAAGTCGATTACGTGCGCGAAAAAATGCGCGCTGGAATGGAAAAGAAGTTTCTGGAGAAGGGCTTTGTGGTCTTGGCCTGGGGTGATGCCGGTTGGGTTCGCTTTTTTTCCAAGGATGCTGCCGTTCGCCCCGATGACTACAAAAAAATGAAATTTTTCGCCTGGGGCTCTGAACCGGACCAACAGGCCATCATGAAAAACCTGGGCTACACGCCGGTGCCGCTGGAGACCTCAGACATATTGCCGGCAATTCAGACGGGCATGATCAATGTGGTGCCGTCCACCCCCTACTTTGCCCTAGCCACGCAAATCTATTCCTCGGCGCCCCATATGCTGGAGATCAACTGGGCACCGATTGTGGGCGCGCTGGTGGTGACCAAAAAATCTTGGGATGACATGAGCCCGGCGACTCAAACGGCCGTGCGGGCCGCCAGCGACAAAGCGGGCGTTCAAATTCGCGCCAAGGCACGACAAGAAGTGGAAGAAGCGGTGGATGCCATGAAAAAGCGCGGACTGACCGTGAACCGCCCCACAGCTGAGCAAATGCGGGAATGGAACGAATTTGCAGAAAAACTGTACCCACGCATCCGCGGCACCATGGTTCCGGCCGAAACCTTTGACGAGGTGCTGTCCCACCTGAAGGACTACCGCGCAGGCAAAGGAAAATAGCCATGCCCGGCATCACCCCCGCGCGATCCTGGCTCGCAAACTGGGACGCGCATATAAGCGCCCTCGCTCTAGCGCTGATGATGACCATCCCCTTGGTCGAGATCCTGATGCGGCCTATGTTGGGCAGCGGTATTGAGAACGCACCGGTGCTTGTTCAACACCTCGGTCTGGTGCTTGCCATGTTCGGCGCTTTGGCCGCCGAGCGCCATGGCCACCTGACGTCTTTTGGTGCGGGCGGCGCGGGTGGCGCTGATGGCACTCACACACAGAAAACCATGACTTGGCAGGCGGCCCAATGGCTGGCGGCTGCGGTGTGTGGCTTGTTGGCGTACGCGAGTTGGCGCTTTGTCCAGAGCGAGCGCGATGCCGCCCACACACTGGCCTATGCCTTGCCGGTGTGGTGTCTGCAAGCCTCCATGCCCCTGGGCTTTGCCCTGTTGGGCTACAAATTGGGCCTGCGCTGCGCAGGGGCCACCCTTGCTCGTGGGGCAATTGCAGTGGGTGCGCCTTTGATCGGCTTTCTGCTGGCCTGGCAGTTCGACGGCACGTCAGTGCCCGTGTGGCCTGCCTTGGCACTGGTTGTCGCGGCGCTGGTGGCCGGCGCACCGATTTTTGCGGTTTTGGGTGGCCTGGCCCTGGCACTTTTTTGGAGCGAGGGCATGCCCCTGGCATCGGTCGCCTTGTCGCATTACCAAATCACGGTCAATCCCTCCCTGCCAGCGCTGCCTTTGTTTACTTTGGCTGGGCTTGTGTTTGCGCGCACCGGTGCGGCGCAGCGGCTGGGAGATTTGTTTGTGGTGCTCTTGGGCGGCGGCGTGCGCGGCACGGTCGTGGCGGTGGCGGTGCTTTGCTCTTTCTTCACTGCTTTTACGGGCGGCAGTGGCGTGACCATCTTGGCCCTGGGCGGCCTGATGCTGCCGCTGTTGCGCAACACCGGCTACCCTGAAAACAAGGGTATTGGCCTAGTCACCAGCGCCAGTGCCTTGGGTGTGTTGCTGGCGCCATCTGTGCCCTTGATCATGTACGCCATCATCGCCCGCGTACCCATTGCCACCATGTTTCTGGCAGGCGTTGTACCGGCGCTGGTGATGGTCGCTTGCCTGCTGTTCTTTGGCGGATTTTTGCGCAGCGGCACGCCCCCAGCGCAGGCGTCCACGCGCGCGCTGACGGCCTCACTGGCCACCGTGGCTTGGCGCGCCAAATGGGAAATCCTGGCGCCATTGGTCGCCATCGGTTCTCTGGTCAGTGGCCTGGCCACCCCCATGGAAAGTGCCGCACTGACTGCGACCTACGCGGTGCTCACCCAGGCGTTTGCGCACCGCGAGTTGTCCTTTCGTTTGTTGGTTAAATGCCTGAGTGAGGCAGCCCAAATCATTGGCGGGGTGCTGCTGATATTGGGCATGGCGCTGGCGCTCACTAATTTTTTGATTGACGCCGGTATTCCCGACGCGGCCATTGAGGCGGTGCAAAGTTGGATACCCAACCGCTGGGTGTTCCTGGTGGCCTTGACCGTGTTCTTGCTGCTGGCTGGCGCGTTGATGGAGATATTTGCCGCCATCGTGGTCCTCGTTCCCTTGCTGCTGCCGGTGGCGCAAAGTTACGGCATTGGCCCGGTGCACTTTGGCATTATTTTCTTGGCAGCCATGGAAATGGGCTTTTTATGCCCCCCGGCAGGTCTGAATATTTTCTTTGCCTCAGCCATGTTCGGCAAACCCATCCGCTACGTGGCGGCGTCAGTAGTACCTGCATTGGGCGCCATTTTCCTTGGAACTTTGCTCATTGCCTGGCTGCCGGAGCTGTCCACCCTCTTGCCAACCTTAGCGGGCACTGGCGTCCCGGCGCAGTAGCGTCAGGGCCGGCAGGTCTTTGCGCCAGGCCTGCGGGTTGTCCATGAGCAGTCAAGGGTGCCACGGCGGATCCGCCCTGGTACATGACCACTCCCAGACTTGGCAGGTCGGGTAAGGTGATTTTGAAAGGGGAAGTCAGTGCAAGCGCACGCCTTGGCGCTCGAGTTCGGCCTGAACGGACCTCAAGTCCACATCCGCAGTGGATTGGCCTTGTTGCAGCGACACCGCAGCAGCAACGCCCGCGCCCTGACCGGTCACGGTGCAGGCCATCATGTTGCGCATGGCGGCGTGGGACACCATGTCGCCAGCGACGCAACGCCCGGCCACCAGAAGGTTGTCCACTTCCAGCGGAACCATGCAACCGTAAGGCACTTCAAAGTAGCGGCCCGTGGTTGGGAGAATGAGCACGTTGTAGCCGTCGATGAACTCGGGGAATATGCCAACGGAGTCGTCAAATTTGGCTTCGTTGCGCACGTCTTCACTGCTGAGGTTGTAGCGGCCGATGATCTTGCGCGAGTCGCGCCCACCCAGCGTCATCCCAAAGTTACGCAGCTTGGCGTTCTCAAAGCCCGGCACCACCTTTTTGAGTGCCATCAACGCGTACAAGGCTTCCTGGCGGCCCTGCATTTCTGCCTTGGTCAGGTCCATCACATCGGTGCAATCAATGCCGCTCATGTGCGCCAGATTCAGGTTGGTGGCCTCGCCCGCCTCGGTCAGGGCGGACCACGAACCGCCTAGATTGGTGGTGTTAGCGGGAATCACGCCCATTTCGCGGGCGGTGTCGAACTCTTTGTCCAGGTAGGGGCTGCGCAGCACGTCCTCTTTGCCCGTGGTTTCCTGCTCCCAGGTGCGGCTCCAGTCGGCGTAGGTCGCGGGTCGGTCCTCGGTGTATTG
>CAMDKE010000106.1 GCA_945901215.1 Comamonas sp. lk | reverse complement strand
GGCAAAGTCTGGGAAACCCTGACCCAGGTTGACCGCCTGGTGCTGCGTTGCCAGAGCCGACATCACGGTGAAGATGGTAGTACCCACGGCGGGCAGGCGGGTTTGCAAAGCGGGGGTACGGGGAGCGTTCATGGGCGTCGGCAGCAAATGGTTCAGAGTTCGGCGTCGCTGATCTGCCCGGCCATGGCGCGCGCCACGGTTTCACGGGTCAGGCGGCTGCTCAGCAGTTCGGCAAAGGTGTAGACAAAGTTGCGCAAATATGCGCTGCGCTTGAAGGCCACACGCGCAGTACTCTGGCCAAATAGATGGCCGGCCGGGCGCACCACCAGGCCGGTTTTACCACCTTGCTCCATGATGTCACGCACCGCCATCTCAGCCACGATGCCCAGCCCCAGCCCTAAACGCACGTAGGTGGTGATAACGTCCGAATCAATGGCTTCTAGCGCAATGCGCGGCTCGAGCTTTTGCGCGGCAAAGGCCTTGTCGATCTTGGTGCGGCCAGTAAACGACGGGTGGTAGGTGATGAGTGGCTCGCGGGCCACTTCTTCGAGCGTGATGCGCGATTGTTGTGCCAGCGGGTGGTCGATGGGCATCACCAGCATGTGCTGCCACTGGTAGCAGGGCAGGGTGACCAGTTCGGCGTAGTCGGCCAGTGATTCTGTGGCGATGCCGATTTCGGCCACTTCGTCAATCAGCATGCGTGCCACCTGGTCGGGTGCGCCCTGGTGCAGGCTGATGTTTACCTTGGGGAAGGTTGCGCGCAGGGCAGCGACTTTTTCCGGCAGCACGTAGCGCGCTTGGGTGTGGGTGGTGGCAATCGACAAGGTGCCGCTGTCTTGACGGCTGTATTGGTCCCCAATGCGCTTGAGGTTACCCACCTC
This sequence comes from Comamonas sp. lk, assembly GCA_945901215.1. GTDB lineage: Bacteria > Pseudomonadota > Gammaproteobacteria > Burkholderiales > Burkholderiaceae_C > Allorhodoferax. Next base: position 7,564 of record CAMDKE010000106.1, on the reverse strand, counting down.
GCGCAGGATCAGGTCAATGCTTTTGAGCACGTGCTGACCTGGCTCCGTCACGCGTTTGAGGCGCTTGCCGTGGCGGGCAAATATTTCGATACCCAGTTCGTCCTCCAGCTCAATGATCGCTTTGGAAACGCCGGGCTGCGAGGTGTGCAAGGCTTTGGCCGCCTCGGTGAGATTGAGGTTGCGGCGCACCGCCTCTTGGACAAAGCGAAACTGGTGAAGGTTCATATCGAATATCAGCTATAGAAGGTATTCATTATGCTGCATTCGTTCAATTAAACAAGGTGCCCCCGCTCATCGGGCGCTCTATGGCAATGTCTGCCAGTAGGGCGATCAAGCGCAGGTCCTCCCCAACGGCACCCTGCAATTCAAAGTGCGCGTCGGGATGGGCTGCACGCAGCGCTGTGACTAAGACCGGCAAGTCTTCGCGCGCGTGTCTGCCCACCCCCAAAAACATCGGAATGATGGTGATCGTCTGCACCCCACGTGCGAGCAAGCTTTGGCAGACGGTGGGCAAATCAGGCGTGCTAAGTTCTAGGTAGGCACATTCCACCGCCAGCCCGGTGGAATTTTCCAAAATGCGCTGCGCCACCGCCTGCATGGGTCGATGCCACAGAGGGTCTCGCGAGCCGTGGGCGAACAAGACGATTCCGCGCACGGGCGCTGCGCTTTTTGCGTCGCCAGAAACCGTAGCGGGCGTCATCGGCGAATGACCAGCCATCCAAATGCCGACAGCGAGGCTAAGGAATAAATCAGACCGGGCAGGGCTGCGGTCAACCACGGCTGCCATCCGTGCAAATAGCCCACATCGCCCACCACGTTGTTTAGCAGCACAAAGCTGATGCCAGCCATCACGCCGCCAAACACCATAGGCGTGATGCTTGCGGAGCGGAAATGCAGGTAGGCAAAGGGCAAGGCCAGCATCACCATCACCAGGCAGCTCAGCGGGTAAAACACCTTTTTCCAGAACTGGATTTCGTACTTTTGGGCCGACTGGCCATTGGCCTGCAAGTGGCGCATGTACTGAAACAGGTCGATCGTGCCCATGCGATCAGGGCGCAGAACGGCGGCCGAAACCATTTCGGCGCTGACCTTGTTAAGCCAGGTAAAGCTGTCGTGGTGGGTGATATTGGCCCGTGCATTGGGTCCATTGGGGTCCGTGTATTCGGTACGAGAAACGCCTTTTAGCAGCCAGGACTCCCCAGGGCCAAACGTGCCGGACACCGCCTCGGTGATGGAGACGATGCGGCCCTGGTTATCAAGTTCAAAAATCCGCACCCCGCGCATGCCTGCGTCGCTGTCCAATGCTCCCACGTTAATCGAAAAGCTGCTGTAGGTTTGTCGCTCCTTAATCCATGCCCCCGTTTTGCCCACCGTCAGATGCCCCTGAAAACGCGCTTTGAGCAGTTGGGCGGTTTTGTCGGCCAGCGGAGCCGCATAGTCGCCTAGCGCGAAGGTCAGGGCAACAAACACCATACCCAGCGACAACAAGGCCCTGAGCGCTTGCCAGGGGCCCAGGCCGCTGGTGCGCAAAATGGTGAACTCTGAGCTTTGGGCCAGTCGTGCCATTACGAAAATGGTGCCAATGAGTACGGCAATCGGCAGCAACTCATACACATGGCTGGGCACCATGAGCGCCACATACACCAATGCCTTGGCCACCGAATAGCCAAAAACACCGCTGCGCCCTACGGATTGCAACTCGTCGACAAAGTCAAAAAAATAAAACAGACCCACAAATGCCGCCGTCACCGCCGCAACGGCGATGAAAACCTCTTGGTACAGCAGTTTGCGCAGTGTTTTCACGCAGTCGCCTCGGGTGTGCGGGCCGGGCGAAGGGGCAGCGCCCAGTGGTTGTGTCGCACGCTAAGCCAGATCAGGCTGAGCGCCAACACTCCCCCATGCAATGACAGCAGGTAAGCGCCCATGGTCACTTGCTTTGATTCGATCCAGCTTTTACCCAGCACCAAGAGGTTGAAATACACGACAAAGGCCAAAAACGCAAAGACCAAGTTGCCCGTACGACCTACACGGGGGTTGACGCCGGACACCCCCAAGCCGATGAACATCAGATTCACTGAGGCAAAAAACAATCCAGCGCGCCAGGCCAGCTCGGCCCCGTTGGCCGGGCTGGGCTCTTGCAATAGGGCCATTACGGTCAGCGTGCTGGTCGGTGTTGTGGAGCGCGAGGATGCGTTGTCCGCGCCAATGCGCGCTGCGTAGCGCGCAAACGTGCTGACCGTTGAGTCCCCCTTGTCCAGCGATTTTTCCAACCGTTGCCCGTTTTCCAAGACCAAAAACTTGTCAGCACCAATAACCTGGACGGTGCCACGCGCCGCAGAGGTGATGGTTTCTTTGCCAACTTCGCGGGTCACCATGAACACATGGGTTCCGCTCTGCTTGTCGCCCGACTCCTTTTCAATGAAAAAAACCCGGTCTCCGCTGGCCGACTCCTGAAACTGCCCAGCCTGCACACGGGCGATGTCGCCGCGCTTTTCATACTGATCGCGCAGGTCCTCAATGCGCCCAAACGCCCAGGGCAACACGAAAAAGGCCAAAGCAAATATCACCACAAAAATAGGCCAACAAAAGCGCGCCAGAGGCCTCAGCAGCGATGCCAGGCCGCGCCCGCTACCCAACCAAATGACCATTTCGCTGTCCCGGTACATGCGCGTGAGCACGCCTACGATGGCGATAAACAGGCTGAGCGCCAAAATGGTGGGCAAGTCCGACAAGACGGTGTAGCCCATGATGATCATCACGTCTGCGGGGTTAAAAACGCCCCGGGTGGCCTCGCTTAGAGTCCTAATCAGGGTCATTGTCATCACCACCGTCACCAGCACGACCAAGGTGGCGCCGAATGTCCGGGCAAGCTCTTTGCGGATGGAGGAATGGAATAACATGGGAGCGATGAAAAGGGTGAATTATGAACTTTGAACTCCAATCGATGGATTTGGTGGCTGTCGCCGATGAAAAGTGTGACGCCCTGCTGGTGCTGGTGCCAAAAGCGTTTAAGGCAGCGAAGGACGACTTGTCGCAATTGGTGGGCGTAGCCCTCAAGGCTGGTGACCTGGAGGCCTCGGTCGGCAAGACCGTGTCTCTGTACCGCCCCCTCCAGGCCGCTGCGGTGCGCGTGGTGCTTTGCAGCGTTGGCGAAGGCACGGCGCGCCAGGTACGCACGGCGGTATTGGCTGCCATTGGGGCGTGCAAGTCCCCGGGTTTAAAGAAAGTGGTTCTGTGCTTCGCCGCCCCAGCAACGCAGGACGCTGTGCGGGCGGCGGTTGTGGCATTGGCGGATGCGACGTATTCGTACACCACCACCAAGTCCAAACCCCAGCCCCGCAGTCTGCAAAAAGCCTTGATTGCGGCGGGCAATGCCTCGGATCTGCGCGACAGCTTTAACCGCGCAGTTGCCATTGTGGCGGGCGTGGAACTGGCCAAGGAATGGGCCAACCGGCCGGCCAACCATGCCACGCCAACGCTTTTGGCCGGAGCGGCCAAGGCGCTTGCAAGCCACCCGAAGATTAGCTGCGAGGTGTTGGGCCCGCGCGAAGTGGCCAAACTGTCCATGGGCGCATTTCTGGCCGTTGCCCAGGGTTCGGACGAAGCCTTGCGTTTTGTGGTGCTGCGCTACAACGGTGCGGCCAAGACCAAGGCGCCCACCGTGATTGTGGGCAAGGGCATTACCTTTGACAGCGGCGGGATCTCGATCAAACCGGCGGCCGAGATGGACGAGATGAAGTTCGACATGTCGGGCGCGGCCAGTGTGCTGGGCACTTTCAAGGCGCTGGCATTGCTCAAACCGGCCATCAACGTGGTGGGGTTGATCCCAGCATGCGAAAACCTGATCAACGGACGCGCGGTCAAGCCCGGCGACGTGGTCACCAGCATGAGCGGCCAAACCATTGAAATCCTCAACACCGACGCCGAAGGTCGCCTGGTGCTTTGTGACGCACTAACTTATGCGGAGCGATTCAAGCCCTTAGCCGTCATCGACATCGCTACCCTCACCGGTGCCTGCGTCGTGGCGCTGGGTGCGGTGCGCAGCGGCATGTTTTCGGACAACGAGCCCCTGGCCCAGGCATTGAGTGCTGCCGGCGAGCGCGCCCAAGACACGTGCTGGCGCCTGCCGCTCGATGAGGACTATGTCGAAGGCCTGAAGTCCAACTTTGCCGATGTCGCCAATATAGGCGGTCGTGCCGGCGGGGCAATCACAGCGGCGAAGTTTTTACAGCGTTTCACAGAAAAATTTCCCTGGGCCCATTTGGATATTGCGGGCAGCGCCTGGAAAAGTGGCGCCAGCAAAGGCGCCACCGGAAGGCCCGTGGGCCTGTTGGTTGAGTATTTGTTGGCCCAGTCAACAAGCAAGTAAGCGCGTTCGTGACCCAGGTCGCGTTTCACTTTGGTGCGCCCGACAAGCTTGCCTATGCGCTGCGCTTGTTGCGCAAAGCCGTAGCCGCCGGCGCACGCATCATGGTGCTAGCCGATGACGACCTGTTGCAGCGGCTAGACGCCGCGCTTTGGGCTAGCGCCACAACCGACTTTCGCCCCCATTGCGTGGGCACTGCCGCGCCCGATGTGCTCGCTCGATCGCCAATCGTATTGGCTGAACCGGGCTTGGGCCTTGCGACACACACTTTTGACGTGCTGGTTAACTTAAGCGCCGCGATGCCCCACGACATCGAGCGCTACCAGCGCGTCATTGAGGTTGTCAGCACCGACGAAGAAGACCGCGCCCAGGCACGCCAGCGTTGGAAGTGGTACACCGACCATGGATACGCCATTGACCGGCAGGACCTGCAATTGCGCAGCTAGCGCTGCCTTTTTGTCGCCGCTCGAGGCACGCGCCCGAAAACGCACAGTTTGCAGGTTAAACTTCCCCGCTCTGGAGAGGTGGATGAGCGGTTTAAGTCACACGCCTGGAAAGCGTGCGAGGGGTAAAACCCTCCGCGGGTTCGAATCCCGCCTTCTCCGCCAGAAAAAAATAAAGACGGGCCTTCGGGCCCGTTTTTCGTTTCTAACTTTCAATTAATCCACCATCATTTTTTTTACTCGGGTAGCGGCGCAGCGGACGCTGGCATTCATTGTCAAAGTGTCTAATTTCGAGCAGCCCTGGATGCGCGTCAGGGACCACGCGGGGCCATTAGCCGCGCAGGCCGCCTACGAGCAGGTGCTCGGGGGCAAAGGCGACCCGCGATGGGGGCACGTTCTGCACCTGAATTGACGGGCTCGTGCAGATTTGGCGCATTGCCCGAACACAAGCCGTCAAGTGGCGCGGATTAACTTGCAAGTAGTTTGGCAAAAATCATCACGAATAAGACCAATTGCCCGGCCCAGAGCGTGGCGCGTATATGGACATGTATCGAACCTGTACCCCACAAATGGGCTAGAGATTGACCGATACGGCAATACAGTACACAAGCGGCCAAGGTATTGATGTCGGGTAACTTGGCCATGGCGGCGGCCACAAGCACCAGAACGGCGAAAAGCGGAAGGTTTTCCAGGCAATTGGCATGCGCGTCCGCGATGCGGTGCAGCAAGGCCGGATCATCGGCGTGGCGCACGCCGCGCGGCCAATGGGTGATTGGCGTGCCTTTTAAGTAGGCGAGCCCGCGGTAGCCAAAGACCATGCCAATTAATGCCAGGGTCCAGGCAGTAAATCCCAAAAGCGCTTGCAATGCCGTCATGGTGTCTTCCTCATAGATGGAGATGATGAACAGAGGGACTATAGGGGTATTGCACCCCGCCGCAAACGGCAATTGCCGATACCAGTAAACATGATGCTGGCGATGATGTGGCGGGAATCTCGGATACTCGCAGCATGACTACACTTCAACACTACCAAGGAGTTTGCGTATGAAAGCCGTCTGGAAAAACACAGTCATTGCCGACAGTGACGATACCGTCATGGTCGAGGGCAACCACTATTTCCCCGAAGTTTCGGTTAACCGTGAGTACATCAGCTTTAGCAACCACAAGACCAGTTGCTCCTGGAAGGGCCAGGCCAGCTACTACTCCATCAACGTCAATGGCGAGGTGAACCTAGACGCTGCATGGTATTACGCCGAACCCAAAGAGGCCGCCGCAAACATCAAAGGCCGCGTCGCGTTTTGGAAAGGCGTGAAGGTCAGCTGATAGGCGGTGCGATCGAAAAGGCTGTTTCAGGCGTTCTCAGGCTTCGCGAAGCGTTGGGGAGCTTACCCAGCCCATGGCGCACATGGAGCAATGTACCGGTCAGCACTGCAGGGCATTGAGAAGTAATCCCCATTACCAAGCGCTGCTGCCGGGACCGCCCTTAAATGGTCCGGACAAATCAGGGGTGATCCAGCCGCCATAGAAACCACCCGCTTGCGCAACAACTTGAGCGCCGTCCACGCTGCAATCGAGATGGTGAGCGTAAAAAGCAACGCAGTCAGCTAGAGGCTCTGCCCCGGCCAAGGGTTGCGAATAGCTCCAAGCGACCTTTATCAGGCTACGCGCACCGTCAAACAGATCCCAATAACTTGCAGGACCTTTCCACTCACAAAACGAGCCGCCACCAGCGGGTCGCAAAAGTGCACGATCCACATCTGCCAGGGGCAAATAAAACGTGGGTGGGTGTGAAGTCTCTCTAACAGCCCAGGCACCACGCGTTCGAACCACCAAGGTCTTGCCCCACAAGACCACGATCTCGCGCGAGTCGCGAACAAGCTCTGGTGGCCGCGGAAAATCCCAGACGGAAACCTGCCCCCGCGGGGGAGCGTCCGCAAAGTTTGGGCGGTCCTTGCCTCGCCAGCGCCACTGCGCCTTGGCTCTGTTTAATGCATCGAGATCGTCAGTGTTCATCGGATTGAAGAATTCGCTTACGCCATACTACAGGTGCGCATAATACGGTTTTCCCCCATGCGAAGGGCTTTTTGAAAAATGTCCTGAACTGTGCTGAAGATCTGAATGGGACCACACATTAGAATAAAGTTCAATTCGCAACTCCAAAAATTTCCTTATTCTTATGACCACCGTAAAACAATGCATTGATCCGAAAAGCACGGGCGTTATCTCGGTTCGTTCTTCTGACTCAACGGAGGATGCACTAAAGCTGATGCGCGATAAAAGAGTTCGCGCTATTTTGGTGATTGATGACGAGCAATTGGTGGGTATTGTTTCTCAGGGTGACTGTGCGATCAAGGTGCTTTTGCCCCATCGCGATCCAAAGCTAACGCCTATTTCAGACATCATGAGCTCCAACCCTTTCACGGTTTCGCTCTCCAACAGTTTGGACGAATGTATGGCCATCATGGTGCATAAACACATACGACACTTACCTGTAATTGAGCAAAAGAAGGTGATTGGGGTGGTATCAATTGGCGATATTGTGAAAAACGTGATTGAACTTCAGAACAGTCAAATTAAGTTCTTGGAGACCTACATCAAAGGCCATGGCAATTGAGTTGGGTCGTATTCATACCTAACCGCGAAGAATCAGTCCACAGCATGGAGTGAAATTTGACAAAAGCGTTAAACCTGCTTTTTGAACCTGCCCCTGTTTGACGCACCTCTTAGCCAGCAAATTATGCGGCTTTCCTGAGCT
>CAMDKE010000105.1 GCA_945901215.1 Comamonas sp. lk | reverse complement strand
GCTTGTCACCCGTGGTCACGGCCACCGCCGAAATCTCCACGTCGGTGGTAGAGCCGTAGTCGCCACGCATGCGGGTGGCAAACAGGCGCACCACGTCGCGCTGGCGCAAATTGGAGATCAACACGCTCAGGTCCACCCCGGCGCGGCCTAACCAACGCTCCAGCGATTCACCCCGTACCAAGTCTTCATTGCTGACCTCGGCGAGCTGCAAAAATGCGCGATTGGCGGTGAGCACATGGCCCGATAGGTCGGTCACCACGAACGCGTCAGGCGCGCTCTCCATTACATCGGACAAGATCTGCTTGGCGTTGGCCATACCAGCGGAGTCGGTCTGCGCCGCCTTGGGCACCAAACGGATCAGAAAATGCGAAGACTGCTCTTGCCGGAACAGCGAGACGGCCACCAACATTTCGGCACCACTGTGCGCAATGCGTACGTCAACTGGCGCAGAACGGCCGCTGGCGCGCAATCCCGAAAAAACCTGGCTTAGCGCCGTATAGCTGCGTTGATCGAGGCTATCCCGCAAGCTCCAACCCGGCTTGCCAAGGGCCTCGCCAAAAAGGACTTGCGCAGCCGGGTTACTGTCCTCGGGCTTTTCACTAGCGGCATCGAGAATCAACAAGGCTTCTGAGGACACCTGAAACAGCAGCCGGTAGCGGGTTTCAATGTGCTTTAGTTGCCAGTAATCACGCTCCATCGAGCGCTGGGCACTGATTATTTTCTGCTGCATCGCCGCCTGCGGCCGCAAGTCACGCCCAAACGCCACCGAATGCGCTGCCAGACCTCCGGGAGCACTTGAAGCCGGCACACGCACCAGCGAATACGACAGCGGCAGCTCGGTGCCATCTTGGGCGAACTGGTTCAGGTGCCGCCACTTCGCACCTTTTCCCGTGCCCACATCGCGCAGCATGGCCGCCACCTTGGAGCGACTTTCTTCAGTGACCGTTTGGCCCCAGGGTTTGCCCAACCAGTGCTGGTAGCCATGCACCATCATCTCGTCGCTGCCAAAGGCGGCGTCTCGGATGATGCCGCCCTCGTCCATGACAAGGACCACGTCGGCCGCGGCGGTAATCAGTTTGGCCGTAATGTCCGCATCGAGGTTCGAAAAATACCGCTGCGCGTGCTCAAAACGCTCCGAGGGAAGTGCTGTTGCCGCTTGTAAAACTGTGTTCATGGATGATCCGAAGTAGGAGAAGATGGGCAAAGACGTTATTGCGTGGCCAAGCCGGACGCGATGTGTAAACGCGCCAAACCGGGCGCCAGACTACCGTCATTGGCGACCAGATCGGCGCCGACTTGCGCAGCGTACTCTGGGAAAGCTGCAAACAGTGGGCCTCCAACCATTATGCATAGTCCTCTGTGGAGCGAGGCCTTTCGAACCGCGCTGATGCACTCTGTCAGGCGGTCAAGTTGCTGCGCAGTAGCAAGGGAGAAGCCCACCACATCGTACTTGTGTCGTTTAACCAGCGTGACTGGGTCATCAAACATATCGTAGGGGCCGCCCGTCACTTCCCAACCAGCGCGCTGGAAAAACTCGGCCACCATGGCAAGGCCAAAGGTGTGCTGCTCACCCGGCGTGGGAACCAACAGGATGTGCAGGCCATTGCTCACAGGATTTTTGTACTTTTCAAAATCGGCGTTGACCTCGTGCAGCATTTTTTGCAGTCGTCCCAAGCCGATGGTGACATCGGTGAAATCACAAAGGTCTTCTTCCCACATTTCACCCAGGTGTCGAGCCGCCGGCGCGAGCAGATCAAGGTAGATGGACTCTATGGGCGCACCCTTTAAGCGCATCGACTCTATGCATGCCAACGCCTGTTCGTCGCGACGGGTGAGTATCAGCTTGGCAAAGTCGGCCACATAGTCGGGCGTGACCTTGATGGCGGCGTAATCCGGTGGTAACTCACACTCTTCAGGCGTGCGGTGCGCAAGCATCAGCCGCGGAATGATTTCGTGCTGGATTGCCTTGGCTAGCACCGCCACGGTGTGGTCATCTTGCGAAAAAGCGTCATAGTCCTGAGGCTTTCTCCCAATGCGTGGCTGAACGCCCGTACCTAGGTTCGACCAATTTTCCGACGTACGGGACTCGCCAAAATTACCGTCTCCCGCCACGCTTATCCGGTTGCTCGAACCCATTGCTGTCTCCTCGGTTTATGACTTCGCCCTTGGGGCGAGCGCGATTCGGTGCGTCCCGAAACTTTCGTCTTTCTCTCTTTTGTATCTCACTGGTTTTAAGGTCTTCGTTTGCAAAGAAACTTTACATGACCAGTGTCAGCTGCGTTTTACGCTCGTCTTTGACTTAAATCAAAGTTTATTTTAAAGCCGACCAAATTAGTCGGGCTTATTTTGAAGTGTCTAAATTTATTTACGTAACAAAAAGTTGACATTTTGCAAAAGCAAGGATAAATTGGACGCCATGGCAGATTCCTCCCTTTTAAAACCGCAAGAAAACCAGTCCGGTCTTCCGGTGCGTAGGCCCCTGTACACACCCGACGAACGCGTGCGCCGCGACAAGTCGATTTGGACTTTTGTCCAGGGCTTGCTCGCACCCATTCAGTTTTTTATCTTCCTGGGCAGCTTGGGCCTCGTGCTGCGTTTTCTGTTCACAGGCAACGGCCTGGAGATCGCCAACTCCTCGGTGGTTGTAAAGACGCTGGCTCTTTACGCAATCATGCTGACCGGCTGCATCTGGGAAAAAGTGGTGTTTGGCCGCTACCTTTTTGCACCGGCGTTTTACTGGGAAGACGTTTTCAGCATGCTGGTGCTGGCGCTGCACACCTGCTACCTGTGGGTGACCTACACTGGGGCGCTCGTCGGCGCTCAGCTGATGTACCTTGCATTGGCGGCATACGCCACCTATGTGATCAATGCCGGGCAGTTTTTGCTGAAGTTACGCGCGGCTCGCTTGGACCATGAGGCCAACCTTCGCGCCAACAAAATGGCGCCCGTTGGCGCCGGAGCGCTTGCATGAACGCGGTGGCCATTCCCATCCGCGCGGTGCCCACTGGCGGTTGTAGCGATGCGCCGGTTCTGCGCGAGCGCGGCCAGCACGAGGTGTTTTGCGGCCTGACCGGCATCATCTGGTTGCACCGCAAGATCCAGGACGCCTTCTTTTTGGTGGTGGGCTCGCGCACCTGCGCTCACCTCATCCAGTCCGCCGCTGGGGTCATGATTTTTGCAGAGCCACGCTTTGCCACCGCCATCATTGACGAGCGTGACCTCGCTGGCTTGGCCGACGCCAACACCGAACTCGACCGTGTGGTGCAGCAACTGCTGGCGCGCCGCCCCGAAATCAAACTGCTATTTCTGGTGGGATCCTGCCCGTCCGAGGTGATCAAGCTCGACCTAGCCCGCGCGGCGGCCCGCTTGTCGACCACGTTTTCGCCCTCCGTGCGGGTATTGAACTACTCGGGCAGCGGTATCGAGACTACATTCACCCAGGGCGAAGACGCCTGCCTGGCCTCCATGGTGCCGGGTTTGCCCGCCAGCCTGCCCCAGGCCCCCGCCGAGCTGCTAGTGGTCGGTGCCCTGGCCGACGTGGTGGAAGACCAGTTTCTGCGTCTGTTCAAACAAATGGGCGTAGAGCGGGTGAGGTTTTTCCCGCCCCGGCGCGCCTCGGACATGGCGCCTGTGGGCCCTAACACCCACCTGCTGCTGGCCCAGCCCTTTTTGGCAGACACCGCCCGAGCGCTGCAGGCGCGCGGCGCCACGCTGCTGGCCGCGCCCTTTCCTTTGGGCGTAGAGGGCACCACCCTGTGGCTGCAAGCCGCAGCCCGCGCTTTTGGCATTGATGACGCAGCGTTTGACGCCGCTGTGGCACCAGCCACCCAACGTGCCAAGGCAGCGCTGGCCCGCGCCAGGCTGGCGCTTGAGGGCAAAAGCATCTTCTTTTTCCCTGATTCGCAGCTGGAGATTCCACTGGCGCGTTTTCTGGCACGCGAACTCGGCATGCGCTTGCTTGAAGTGGGCACGCCCTATTTGCACCGCCAAAATCTGGCGCAAGAGCTGGCCTTATTGCCCGAAGGCACCTTCTTGTCCGAAGGCCAGCATGTGGAAAAGCAACTCGAACGCTGCCGAGCCGCGAAGCCCGACATCGTGGTCTGCGGCCTGGGCTTGGCTAACCCGCTGGAGTCCGAAGGCATGACCACCAAATGGGCTATTGAGCTGGTGTTTACCCCCATCCAAGGCTTCGATCAGGCCGCCGATCTGGCCGAGCTCTTCACCCGCCCGCTGCTGCGCCGCATGCGCCTAGCTGCCTAGCTGCCTAGCCATTTTCACCACTGCAGACCATGCAACTCACCCTCTGGACATATGAAGGCCCGCCCCATGTTGGCGCCATGCGTGTGGCCACGGCCATGGAAAAAGTGCATTACGTGTTGCACGCGCCCCAGGGCGATACCTACGCGGACCTGCTGTTCACGATGATCGAGCGCATTAATAAGCGCCCGCCCGTCACCTACACGACCTTCCAAGCGCGGGATCTGGGTGGCGACACCGCCGAGCTGTTCAAGACCGCAGCGCGCGAAGCCTTTGAGCGCTTCAAACCGCAAGCCATGCTGGTGGGCGCCTCGTGCACAGCGGAGCTGATCCAGGATGACCCAGGCGGCCTTTGCAAAGCCTTGGATCTGCCGGTACCCGTGGTGGCTCTGGAGCTGCCCGCTTACCAGCGCAAGGAAAACTGGGGCGCCTCGGAAACCTTCTACCAACTGGTTCGCAACCTGGCAAAACCGGCCGACCCTATCGGTGAAAACACTGAGACGAAAAAGCCACGTTGCAATATTTTGGGGCCGACCGCGCTGGGCTTTCGCCACCGCGACGACCTGCAAGAAATCCGCACCCTGCTCGGGCAGATGGGCATCGAGATCAATGTGGTGGCCCCGCTCTCGGCCACGCCCGAAGACCTGGGCCGCCTAGCCAACGCCGACTTCAATGTCGTGCTTTACCCCGAAATCGCTAACCTGACGGCGCAGTGGCTGCAGCGCACGTTTGGTCAGCCCTTCACCAAAACCATTCCAATTGGCACGGGCGCCACCCGCGCTTTCATCCGCGAAGTGGCCACTTTGGCGGGTCTTGACGCTGAAGCTGCTCTGGCCCAGGCCACATCACGCGCTGCCTGGTACGCCCGCTCGGTTGATTCCACTTACCTCACCGGCAAACGCGTTTTCGTCTTTGGCGACGCCACCCACGCCGTAGCGGCGGCCAAAGTGGCCAACGAGGAAATGGGCTTTACTGTGGTGGGTATCGGTACTTACAGCCGTGAATTTGCACGCGAAGTGCGCGACGCGGCCAAGCTGTATGGCGTGGAGCCGCTCATCAGCGACGACTACCTCGAGGTCGAGGCGCGTATCGCCGAACTGCAGCCCGAGCTGGTGCTGGGCACGCAAATGGAGCGCCACATCGCCAAGCGCCTGGGCGTGCCCTGCGCCGTGATTTCGGCCCCGGTGCATGTGCAAGATTTCCCGGCGCGCTACTCGCCGCAAATGGGCTTTGAAGGCGCCAACGTGCTGTTTGATACCTGGGTCCACCCCCTGATGATGGGCCTGGAAGAGCATCTGATTGGCATGTTCCGGGGCGACTCTGAGTTCCATGAAGACGCGGCGCCCTCGCACCTGGGCGGCGGCGTGATGCAGGAAAGCCCCAGCGCGCCCGCCCCGACCGCAGAAACCGTAACGGTCAGCGCAGTGACAGCGGCCAGTTGGAACTCTGAGGCCGAAAAAGAACTGAAAAAAATACCTTTTTTTGTGCGCGGCAAAGCCCGGCGCAACACCGAGCGATATGCCGTCGATCACGGCCTGGCTCTTATCACGGTGGAGACTTTGTATGACGCTAAAGCTCACTTCGGGCGCTAGTATGAGCGCGCTTCGGGTACCAAGCCCGATCCGCGTGGTGATCGTGACCATGGACACGCACCTGGCAAGTTCGGTAGAGCGCGCGCGCAAAACCTTGTCAAGAGAGCTGCCCGGTTTGACGCTCACGCTGCACGCCGCTTCAGAATACGCAGGCAACGACGCCTTGGTCGCCCGCTGCAAGGCCGACATCGCCCAGGCCGACATCGTGGTGGCGGGGATGCTGTTTTTGGAAGACCATTTCCTGCCCATACTGGAATCCTTGCGCGCACGGCGCCTGCAATGCGACGCCATGATATGCATCGCCTCGGCCACCGAGGTCACGCAGCTCACCCGGTTGGGTCAGTTCGACATGCTCAAGCCCGCCAGTGGCCCGATGGCGTTGCTCAAAAAACTGCGCGGCAGCAAGGAGAAAGCCCCCACCGGCGGCGCTGCGCAAATGAAGATGCTTCGCCGTCTGCCACAAATGCTGCGCTTTATTCCAGGCACAGCGCAAGACGTACGGGCCTACTTTTTGGCCATGCAATACTGGATGAGCGGCTCGGATGCCAATGTGCTGAACCTGGTGCGCCATGTCGTAGACCGGGGCGCTGACGGCGCGCGGCGCAACCTGCGCGGCAGCATGAAGGTGGACGCCCCGGTGCATTACCCCGAAGTCGGCGTCTACCACCCGCGCCTGGCTGGGCGCTACGCTGAAGAAACGCTGGCCCTGCCCCTGCCCGCGCGCAGCCCGGTGGTGGGAACCGTGGGCTTGCTGCTCATGCGCTCCTATTTGCTCTCGGGAAATGCCGGCCATTACGATGGTGTTATCGCTGCGCTCGAAGCGCGTGGTCTGCGCGTGATTCCGGCCTTTGCCGCCGGGCTTGATTCCCGCCCCGCCATTGAGGCGTTCTTCTACCAAGACGGCCGGGTGACCGTAGACGCCGTGGTGTCACTCACTGGCTTTTCGCTGGTCGGCGGCCCCGCTTACAACGACGCCAAAGGCGCCGAAGAGGTGCTGGCAAAGCTCGACGTGCCCTATGTGACGGCGCACCCGGTGGAGTTTCAAACCCTGGACCAATGGGGCGGCTCGGATCGCGGCCTGATGCCGGTGGAGAGCACCATCATGGTGGCGATTCCCGAGCTCGATGGCTCCACAGGGCCTATCGTGTTTGGCGGCCGGCCTGGCGCTGCGGGCGTGACCTGTGCGGGTTGCCACCACGCCTGCACCTTTGGCACCAACACCACCGCCCAAGACATGCACAGCTGCCCCGAGCGCGCCCTTATGTTGGCCGCGCGGGTGAGCAAGCTCGTGGCATTGAAGCGCAGCGAACGCAGCGCGCGCAAAGTGGCCATCGTGCTGTTTAACTTTCCACCCAACGCAGGCAACATTGGCAGCGCCGCCTACTTGTCGGTATTCGAGTCCTTGCAGCACACTTTGACTGCCATGCAAGCGCAGGGCTACAGCGTCAATCTGCCCGAGAGCGTGGACGAGCTGCGCGACGCCATTTTGTTGGGCAATGCCTCGCAGTACGGCGCCGACGCCAATGTGCACACCCTGATCAGCGCCGACGACCATGTGCGGCGCGAACGTTGGCTCAAAGAAATCGAAGCCCAGTGGGGCCCCGCACCTGGTCGCCAGCTCAGCAACGGCAGCGCCATTTACGTGCTGGGCAAGCAGTTTGGCAACGTGCTGATTTGCGTGCAACCCTCCTTTGGCTACGAGGGTGACCCCATGCGCTTACTGTTCGAAAAAGGCCTTGCACCCACGCACGCGTTCTCGGCCTTTTACCGCTACCTGCGCGAAGACTTCGCCGCCCATGCCGTGCTGCACTTTGGCACGCACGGCGCGCTGGAATTCATGCCCGGCAAGCAAACTGGCCTCAGCGGCACCTGCTGGCCCGACCGCCTGATCGACGACTTGCCCAATGTGTACCTGTACGCGGCCAACAACCCTTCGGAGGGCGCCATCGCTAAGCGACGCTCCGGCGCGACCCTCATCAGCTACTTGACTCCCCCCATTGCCCAGGCCGGTTTGTACAAAGGCCTCCATGACCTCAAAGCGTCGCTGGAGCGCTGGCGCAGTCTCGAGCGCGGTGCCCGTGAGCGCCAAGAACTCGCCACCCTGATTCAGGCCCAAGCGGCCGAACTCGACTTGGCAGAAGCCGAACCGCTCTGGGACACCCAGCAAGCAGAGCCGATAGACCAGCGGATGTTGCAGCTAGGCCAGGAAATACTGGAGCTGGAATACACCCTCATTCCGCACGGATTGCACGTTACCGGTCGTGCGCCGAGTGCCGCCCAGCGCGTGGACATGCTGCTGGCCATGGCCGACTCCGCCCACGGTGTGGCGTTGCACCGCGATGCCGTAGAAGCCTTGGTCGCTGGCCAAACACCACAGCGCGCCTGGGCCAGCACGGGTTTGCCCAAGGATGCGCAGGCACTGGCCATACTGCAAGAGCTGGTTGGCATCAACGCCCAGTTGTCCGTGGATACGGAGGTCAGCGCGCTGATGCATGCGCTTGACGGCGGCTACATCCGTCCGGCCCCAGGCGGCGATATTTTGCGCACGCCCGCAGTGCTTCCCACAGGCCGCAATATTCACGGTTTTGACCCATTCCGTATTCCCAGCGCGCTGGCAGTGCGCGAAGGCGCAGCCCAAGCGAAGTTGCTGCTGGAGCGCCACGCGGCGGACGGCTATGCGCTGCCCGAATCGATTGCCATGGTGCTGTGGGGCAGCGACAACCTGAAAAATGAAGGCACACCCATAGGCCAGGCCTTGGCACTGATGGGCGCGCTGCCGCGCTT
>CAMDKE010000104.1 GCA_945901215.1 Comamonas sp. lk | reverse complement strand
GTGGAAGACATCTTGTTTTTGGGCGTGATGGGAGTGGTTTTGGGAGGGCGGTTGGGTTATTGCCTGTTTTACAAACCCCTGTATTTCGCTGAGCACCCCTTAGAAATCCTTGCCGTGTGGCAGGGAGGCATGAGTTTTCATGGCGGCATGTTGGGCGTAATCGCCGCTATGGGCTGGTTTGCAATCAGCCGTAAACGCCCGTTCTGGCAGGTGGCGGACTTTGTGGCGCCCTGCGTGCCCACCGGTTTGGCCGCCGGGCGCTTGGGTAACTTTATCAATGGCGAACTATGGGGGCGTTTGGCCGATCCGCAGTTGCCTTGGGGCATGGTGTTTCGCGGCGCATCGGACGCGCCACGCCATCCATCGCAGGCGTACCAGTTTTTGCTTGAGGGCCTGCTGCTGTTTGTGCTCTTGTGGCTGTATGCCCGCACGGCTCCCGTGCAGGGGCGGGTGGCGGCCGCGTTTTTGTTTGGCTACGGGCTGTTTCGCTTTGTGGCTGAGTTTTTTCGCGAACCCGACGCACACCTGGGCCTGCTGTCTTTGGGCATGAGCATGGGGCAGTGGCTGTGCGTTCCCATGCTCATGGGTGGGGTCGTCCTGTGGCTTTGGGCGGGACGGCAGACACGGCCCTGGAGCCAATAGCCCTTAGATAGGCGCTGTTTTCCCGGCTTATTACTTCAGGTAAGAACCGTTTTTTGAGTTTTCGATGATGATTGGTTGTCACGAATGCATTAGTTATGTTATTTTCAAGGTTTATAAGAAATAATCTGTGAAAAGGAATATTAGAAATGCTGCGTCGCGTTCTGCTTGTTGACGACACCGAGATCAATTTGGCAGTACTCGGTGCGCTGGTGAATCGGCTTGGGGACGTCCAATGCCATGGCTTTTCGCAGCCCAACCAGGCCTTGGACTTTGCCCGTGCAACACGCGTTGACCTGGTAGTGGTCGATTACCTGATGCCCGGCATGAATGGCGTCAAGTTTATTGAAGCTTTTCGCACCATTGAAGGGGCAGCTTTGATCCCCGTTCTCATGGTGACTGCCAATGACGAGAAAGAGGTCTGTTACCTGGCGCTGAATTCTGGTGCGGATGATTTTTTGCGCCGCCCGGTGGACGCACTGGAATTTTTGGCGCGTGCCAGAAACATGCTCAAGCTAGGTGAGGCCAACCGCCATTTGGCCGACCACGCAGCCTGGTTGAATGACGCCGTGCGACAAGCGACCAACGAGGTCCGCATGCGCGAGCGTGAAACGGTTATGTCCTTGGCTAACGCTGCGGCCTACCGCGATATGGAGACGGGCGAGCACATCTTGCGGGTGGCGCATTACGCCCATCTGATTGCGCGGCAAATCGAGCTGCCTGTGGCTGAGCAAGAGCTCTTGTTGGAGGCGGCGTCCATGCACGATATTGGCAAGGTGGGTATTCCGGACTACATCCTGTGCAAGAAGGGTCGGCTCGATGAAGCCGAACGGACCATCATGCAGCGCCACGCAATGCTAGGCTACGAGTTGCTGCAGGGCAGCAGCTCCGAGCTCCTGCAGGTGGCGGCCCTGATTGCATTAGGGCACCATGAAAAGTACGACGGATCGGGCTACCCCCGGGGACTGGCGGGCGAGGTGATTCCGCTTTATTGCCGTATCGTGGCCGTCGCCGACGTGTTTGACGCCTTGACGACCACGCGCTCCTACAAGGTGGCATGGGATCTGGACAAGGCAAAAGACCACTTGCTGGAAGGCCGTGGCGTGCATTTTGATCCCCGCTTGGCAGATGCCTTTGTTGCGGCGTGGCCCGAGGTGCTTGCGATCCACGAGCGCTTTCAAGATTCGGTGTGAGCGTCGGTTGGCGCTGCCGGGCACGCTCCGTGGCGCTAGCGCAGCACCAGTACGGCAGTGGTGGCGTGTGTCAGCACTTGCTGGGTTTCGCTGCCCAGGAGCAGCCGCTTGATGCCCCGGCGCCCATGGGACGCCATGACAATCAGATCACAGCTTTGCTTGCTGGCCGTCGCGATGATGGCGTTAGAAACGACGTCCGACCTGCTGATAACAGCTTTGGTCTTGACGCCTTTGGACACTGCCTCTTGCTTTATCGCGTCCACGTTGGCCTGCGCGCTGGTAGCCCACAAGGCCTCGACGCGTTTGATCTCAGCCCCGTCAACGGCTACGCCGCCTTCGAAGTAGCTGATCGGGTAGGGCGGCACCACCTGCAGGGCAACGAGCTCAGCGCCGCAGGCAACGGCGAGGTCCATGGCGCTGGCGACGGCTTTTTTGGAAAGTTTGGAGCCATCGGTGGCAACCAGAATTCGGGTGTACATCAAGTTTCCTTTCAGGGTCTGGGGCCACTGTAGGCCCGGGGTGGCTTTGCCGTATTGACTTGGATCAAGCGCTGCCTTGGCCACAGCGGGCACACTACGGGCCTCATGTTTGCACCGCCGATGACAGAACCGTGGACGCCCCACGCCCGACCGCAACTGCCCGCCTCGGAGCAGCTGCAAGTGCTGGACGACCCGCTGGAATGGGGCGCATTTAGCCAGGTATCAAAGGCTGATAACAGCACCTGGGTGTCGCACGTGGTGGTGCATGGCATGCACTGCGCCGCCTGCTCGGCAAGTGTGGAAGACGCTTTGCTGCGCGTGCCGGGGGTAGTTGGTGCACGGGTCAGCGCGGCCACGCAGCGTGCCACAGTGCAATGGCGCGCAGGCCAGACGGTGCCGTCACAGTGGATGCAGTCGGTGCAAAGCAGCGGCTACCTGGTGGTGCCCGCCAACGACGTTTTTGCCAGCCAGCGGCGCAAGACCGAAAACCGGGCTGCTTTG
Source organism: Comamonas sp. lk (assembly GCA_945901215.1). Lineage (GTDB taxonomy): Bacteria > Pseudomonadota > Gammaproteobacteria > Burkholderiales > Burkholderiaceae_C > Allorhodoferax. Next base: position 5,864 of record CAMDKE010000104.1, on the reverse strand, counting down.
TGGCGCTGGCTGGTGGCTGGTCTGTGCATGATGCAGGTCATGATGTACGCCTATCCCGCCTATATCGCCCGCGCTGGCGACCTGAGCGCCGAAATGGAGCGTTTGCTGCGCTGGGCGTCCTGGGTTCTGACGCTGCCCGTCGTGCTGTTTTCCTGTGGGCCGTTCTTTCGCAGCGCCTGGCAAGACGTGGTGCACCGGCGCATCGGCATGGACTTGCCAGTGGCCCTGGGCATTGCGGTGACTTTTGCGGTTAGTACGTTTGGCACCTTTGAGCCCGCAGGCGTTTTCGGGCGGGAGGTGTATTTCGACTCGTTGACCATGTTTGTTTTCTTTTTGCTCAGCGGGCGCTGGCTTGAACTGCGCTTGCGCGATCGCACGGCCGGCGCGCTCGAAAGCGCCATGAATCGCCTACCGGAGGGCGTCGAGCGCCAGCTTGCGGACGGCACGTTTGAGCGCGTGGCGGTGCGACGCATCGTGGTGGGGGACTTATTGCGGATGCAAGCAGGGGAGTCCTTCGCGGCCGACGGCGTGGTGGAGTTTGGTGCGGGCCATGTCGGCGAGGCAATTTTGACTGGCGAATCACGCCCGCTGTGGCGGCAGGCGGGCGACACCGTGCTGGCGGGCAGCCAAAACCTCAGCGCCACGCTGGGCGTTCGGGTTCAGCGGGTGGCTGCTGACACGCGATTTGCCCAGATTGTTGCCTTGATGGAAAGCGCCTCGGCCAGCAAGCCGCACATCGCCTTGGTGGCTGACCGCCTGGCCAAGCCCTTTTTGCTGGCCGTGCTGTTGTGCGCGCTGGGCGCTGCGCTGTGGTGGTGGGAGCGCGACCCGCAGCGTGCGCTGATGGTGGCCGTGGCCGTGCTGGTGGTGACCTGCCCGTGCGCCTTGTCCCTGGCCACGCCTGCGGCGATGCTGGCATCGGCCGGGCGTTTGGCCCGCAGCGGCGTATTGGTTCGCAATCTACAGGCCTTGGAGGCCTTGTCCAAAATAGACACGGTGGTGTTTGACAAAACCGGCACGCTTAGCCGCGATGCTTTGTTGGTGCAGCACATCGAATGTCGTCCTGGCGTGTCTCCAGCGCAGGCATTGCTATGGGCGCAGGCGCTGGCGCAGCATTCGCGGCATCCAGCCTCGCGCGCAGTTTGCAAAGGCGCTCCTTTAGTGGTGGCCCAGCCCAGCGCGGCCATGGCAAGCGATGCCATTTGGGTTTGTGAGGGTGTCACCGAGTGGCCGGGGCAAGGCCTGTCGGGAACGGTGCAACGCGTACCGCGGGGTCTGGTGGAAGGTGCGGGGGCCCCCGATCGGGGGACCCAGACCATGGATCTGCGTTTGGGATCGGCTGCCTTTTGCGGTTTGGGTCCTTTGGCGGGAGACGACACGGCGCTTGCGCTGCGTGACGCTCAGGGCTGGTTGGCGACTTTTGTTCTCCAGGAGGAACTGCGCAGCGACGCCCAAGCCTGCGTACAGGCGCTCGCTGCCATGGGGATCCAGGTGCATATGCTCTCGGGTGACGCGCCAAGTGCGGTGCTGCGCGTGGCCCAAGGGCTGGGCATTGAACAGGCCCGCGGGGGCTGCTCGCCCGACGACAAACTAGAGTCGCTGCGTGCCCTGCAGGCGCACGGTCGACGTGTGGCGATGGTGGGCGACGGTTTGAACGACGGCCCGGTGCTGGCGGCGGCACAGGTGTCCTTCGCCTTTGGGCAGGCGGTGCCGCTGGCGCAGGCGCGTTCCGATTTTGTGGTGCTAGGTGAGCAATTGATGGCGGTGGCCGCCACCGTAGGTCTGGCGCGCCAGACCATGGCGGTGGTGCGGCAAAACCTGGTGTGGGCCTTGTTGTACAACGCCGCGTGCGTTCCGCTGGCCGTGGCCGGCCTGTTGCCGGCCTGGTTGGCGGGCTTGGGCATGGCCAGCAGCTCTTTGCTGGTGGTGTCCAACGCCCTGCGTCTCACGCGGGCTAAGTTCGCCCTGGCCGACTAGGCCGGGCAAAAGGGGTACTGATGGACATTTTGTATTTGCTGATTCCCTTGTCGGTGGTTTTGGTGTTTTTTATATTGCTTGGCCTGTGGTGGGCCATTGACCGCGGGCAGTTTGAGGACATCGAGTCCGAGGGAGAACGCATTCTGCGCGAGCCTTAATTGCCCAGAGCTGGACCGATTTATTGGGTTCCAGCGCAATATTCCGAGCCCTTTTGATTTGAATCAACCTTGCTGTTTTTGCGCCCCAACATAATGATCTGAGCGCAATTTTCAAAAGGGAAAGCTATGGCATTTGCGAATCAGCAGGCGGCGAGCTACAACGACACCGTTGTGCGCCAGTTCGCCATCATGACGGTGGTTTGGGGGGTGGTTGGCATGCTGGTGGGAGTGATCATCGCCTCCCAATTGGCCTGGCCCGAACTCAATTTTGGTATTCCTTGGTTGACCTACGGACGCTTGCGACCCTTGCACACCAATGCGGTGATATTTGCATTCGGTGGCTGTGGTCTGTTTGCATCGGCGTATTACGTGGTGCAGAGAACCTCCCAGGTGCGGCTTTTTGGCGACAAACTGGCGGCCTTTACTTTTTGGGGCTGGCAGGTAGTTATTTTGGCTGCCGCCATTTCCTTGCCATTGGGCTACACGCAAGGTAAGGAATACGCTGAGCTGGAGTGGCCGATTGACATCCTGATTACCCTGGTTTGGGTCGCGTTTGCCGTGGTGTTTTTTGGCACGCTGGGGACGCGCAAGGTCAAGCACATTTATGTCGCCAACTGGTTTTTCGGCGCATTCATTTTGGCGGTGGCCATATTGCATTTGGTCAACAGCGCGGCCATTCCTGCGGGTTGGATGAAGTCCTACTCGGCTTATGCCGGTGTGCAAGACGCCATGGTGCAGTGGTGGTATGGGCATAACGCAGTCGGCTTTTTCCTGACTGCGGGCTTTCTGGGCATGATGTATTACTTCATTCCCAAGCAAGCCGGGCGGCCGGTGTACAGCTACCGCTTGTCGATCGTGCACTTTTGGGCGCTGATCTTTACCTATATGTGGGCGGGCCCGCACCACTTGCACTACACCGCCTTGCCAGACTGGACCCAGTCGGTAGGCATGGTGTTCTCGCTGATTTTGCTGGCGCCGAGCTGGGGCGGCATGATCAACGGAATCATGACGCTCTCAGGCGCCTGGCACAAGCTGCGTGACGACCCGATCCTGCGCTTTTTGATCGTGTCTTTGTCTTTCTATGGCATGAGCACCTTTGAGGGCCCCATGATGTCCATCAAAACGGTCAATGCGCTGAGCCATTACACCGACTGGACCGTAGGGCACGTGCACTCCGGCGCCCTGGGTTGGGTGGGCTTGGTAACCATGGGCTCTATGTACTACCTGATCCCGCGCCTGTTCGGGCAAAAGCAGATGTACAGCGTCAAGGCCATTGAAGTGCACTTTTGGACCGCGACCATCGGCATCGTGATCTATATCGCGGCCATGTGGATTGCCGGGGTGATGCAGGGCCTGATGTGGCGCGCGATCAATCCTGATGGGACCCTGACCTACACCTTTGTGGAGTCGGTGAAAGCAACTTACCCCTTCTATGTGCTGCGTCTGCTGGGTGGTTTGCTCTACCTGGGCGGCATGTTGATCATGCTGTGGAACACCCTTAAAACAGCTACCTCGGGTCGCGCGGTCACGGTCAACGTGCCCACCCTGGTGGCCCACGCTTAAGAGAAGGACAAGATCATGGCAAATGACAATTCCAAAGCGGTCCTGTCGCACGAAAAGATAGAGACCAGTAACTTCTTGATGATTGTGCTGATTCTGGTGGTGCTTTTGTTTGGCGGCTTGGTGGAAATCGTGCCACTTTTCTTCCAAAAATCCACTACCGAGCCGATCAAGGGCATTGAGCCCTACACGGCGCTGCAGCTGGCGGGTCGCGACATCTACACCCGCGAGGGCTGCTACAACTGCCACTCGCAGATGATTCGCCCTTTCAGAGCAGAGACCTTGCGTTATGGCCATTATTCAGTGGCGGGCGAGTCGGTGTACGACCACCCCTTCCAGTGGGGCAGCAAGCGCACCGGCCCCGATCTGGCCCGTGTGGGCGCAAAGTACAGCGACGAGTGGCATCGCATTCACCTGACCAATCCGCGCGACCTGGTGCCCGAATCCAATATGCCAGCCTATCCCTGGTTGGCCAAGACCCCGGTAGACGCGAAAGTGATGCCATCCAATATGACCGCCTTGCGCCGGGTCGGTGTGCCCTACACCGATGCACAAATCGCCAGCGCTGCGGAAGATGTCAAGGGCAAGACCGAACTCGACGCAACCATCGCCTATTTGCAGGTGCTGGGACTGGCGCTGAAATAGCGCGGCGGGAGAAAAACAATGGAAGTCAATACGCTGCGCGCACTGGTTACGGTGGTGAGTTTTGCTACTTTTATTGGAATCGTGTGGTGGGCCTGGTCGCGCCGCCGAGCGGACGATTTCTCTCAAGCTGCCAACCTGCCGTTTGAGCAGGACTGATCACAAAGACAAGCACAAGGAATTCTTATGAGTGACTTTACGAGCAATTTTTGGGCGGTCTATGTTGCCGCTATCACGGTGGTCAGCATGGCAGCCTGTCTTTTGCTGCTCTGGTTTAGCGGCAAGGCACGTGCGATGACGGCCGGTGATAACACCACCGGCCACGTATGGGACGGTGATCTGCGTGAGATGAACAACCCCTTGCCGCGCTGGTGGGTGTGGTTGTTTGTTATCACCATCGTATTTGGGTTTGCCTACTTGGCCCTGTACCCCGGTCTGGGAAGCTCGAAGGGCCAATTGGGCTGGTCGTCTGTGGGGCAGTACGAGGCCGAGGTCGAAAAGGCCAACCTGGCCGAGGCGCCTTTGTATGCCAAGTTTGTCGCTATGGCGCCCGAGCAGGTGGCACGTGACCCCGGCGCACACGCCATTGGCGAGCGTTTGTTCATGAACAACTGCGCACAGTGCCACGGCTCCGACGCCCGAGGCTCCAAAGGTTTCCCCAATTTGACTGACGGGGATTGGCTGCACGGTGGTGCTCCAGAAAAGATCAAGGAAACCCTCGCGCTGGGGCGCATCGGTCAAATGCCCCCCATGGCCGCTGCCGTGGGCACGCCCGATGATGTAAAGAACGTGGCCAATTACGTGTTGAGCCTGTCTGGCAGTCCACACGATTCGGTTCGTGCCGGACTCGGCAAGTCCAAATTTATCGTTTGTGCTGCGTGCCACGGTGCTGACGGCAAGGGCAACCAGGCATTGGGCGCTGCCAACCTGAGTGACAAAACTTGGCTGCATGGCTATGGCGAGGCTGCCATCATGGCCATGGTCAACAAGGGCAAGGTCAACCAAATGCCTGCGCAGGTAGGCAAACTCACCGAAGCACAAATCCACGTGCTGGCAGGCTACGTCTGGAGTCTTTCCAATAAATAGGTTGTCTCCGGGGCATTGCGACGAGCGCGTTGTCCCGGTCATTTCATTGAAAGCTACTGAGTTTGAAGCCCCATGACCCTGCGCCACGCAAAGTTATCCCCATTGCGCGTTCTGCCGACACCACACCCATAGCTGCGCCAGCGGGCGCCGATGCCGATGCCGAGCTTGTTTCCCTGTACCAGGCGCACCAAAAGATCTACCCACGCAGCGTCTCAGGTTTTTTCTCGCAATGGCGGTGGGCGACTGTTTTCTTGACCCAATTGGTCTTTTATGGCTTGCCGTGGCTGGAGTGGGGGCAGCGACAGGCGGTACTGTTTGACCTGGGTGCGCGCCGGTTTTACATTTTTGGCCTGGTTCTGTATCCGCAGGACTTTATCTATCTGACGGGTTTGTTGGTCATCTCCGCCCTGTCCTTGTTTTTGTTCACGGCGGTGGCCGGGC
>CAMDKE010000103.1 GCA_945901215.1 Comamonas sp. lk | reverse complement strand
TCCATGCTCGGCGCAGCTTCCGGTGCAGTAGCTGGCTTGGTGGCTATCACACCGGCTTGCGGCAACGTCGGCATCGGCGGCGCTTTGGTTATTGGTTTACTGTCGGGCTTTGCCGGCCTGTGGGGTGTGAACGGTTTGAAGAAACTGCTTGGTGCAGACGACACCTTGGACGTGTTTGGTGTGCACGGCGTTTGCGGCATTTTGGGTGCGATCCTGACTGGTGTGTTCAACTCGCCCGCGCTGGGTGGCCCCGGCTACGTGGCCGACTGGTCGACAGTCACCATGGTGACGGCAGCAGACTACTCCATCGCAGCGCAGGTCTGGACTCAAACCAAGGCGGTGTTGGTTACGGTGGTTTGGTCGGGTGTTGTGTCCATCATCGCCTTCAAACTGGTCGACATGGTGATCGGACTGCGCGTCAGCGAAGAAGACGAGCGCGAAGGCCTGGACATCAGCGCACACGGCGAGACGGCGTACAACCGCTGATCTGTATGGTCTGGGGGTCAAGCCCCCGGTCAGACGCCCGGCAAGACGGTGGTTTTGCCGGGCGTTTTCGTTTTTGGAACACTCAGACACGCGCCACAATCCGGTACTGACCGCCCCCCGCTGATCCGAAGGCCCCAGACCATGATCCAACAACCCGCCTGGCAAACGCTGCACCCCATACCGTACGAGTTAGGTGAGTCGCCCTATTGGCACCCACACGAGCAACTGCTGTATTGGGTCGACATTCCAGGAAAAAAAATCCTGCGCGCACAGGCCGACGGGGGAGCGTTGCTGGCGTGGGACATGCCCAGCGAGCCGGGTTGCATTGCACCCGCTTTGGGCGGCGGCCTGGTGGTGGCCCTGCGGCATGGAGTTTTTCGCGCACGCACGTGGGGCGGCGTACTGGAGCCGGTGGCGGTTCTGCCGTATGACCCGGCCACGGTACGCGCAAACGACGGCAAGTGCGATGCGCTGGGGCGCTTTTGGGTCGGCACGATCGACGAGCCTAAAGCCAGCCGCGCCGCCGCTTTGTTCAGCATCGATGCCCGCCAGAGCGGCGCTGCTCTAGTCCAGCGCCAAGCCGGTGATGCGCTCACGGGCAACGGCCTGGCTTGGGCACCCGACAACCGCACCGTCTATTGGGCCGACACGCCGCACCATACCGTGCATGCCTGGGACTATGCGCTCGGTGCCAATGTTTTGGGCGCGCAGCGCACGTTTTTGCAGTTCGCGCCTAAACCCGCAGGCTGGACCTTTCAAGACGCCAGCTACCAAGGTCGACCCGACGGCGCCGCAGTCGACGTGGCGGGAAACTACTGGGTATCCATGTTTGAGGGCGCACGCGTGTGCCAATTTTCCCCGGGTGGCAGCTTGCTGGCCCAGTATGCGGTCCCCGCGCAATGTCCGACCATGCCGTGTTTTGGCGGCACCGACCTCAAGACCTTGTTTGTTACCACCGCGCGCCACGGACGCAGCCCGGCGGAGCTGGCCCAGTACCCTGAGTCGGGTTGTGTGTTTTCCATGCGGGTGGACATTGCCGGTCTTGGCGTCGGCTTCTTTGCGGCTGCATGATTTCCAACCCCTTGACCCATGCCCTGGCTTCTACTGCGGGGCCCAAGTTTTCAACCAGCGGGCGTTCAAAAAATTCACGGGCAAGGCCGGTAGCCAGCCTTAATATGGGCCTATGTTGAGACCTACTGCGGCGATGGACGCTATTACCGACCGTATTCGCTATGCTCGGACCCTGGCGCAAGCCGAGCATCGGCTGCTGCGCGTGCGCGGGGGCGGTACGAAAGACTTTTTTGGTGCCGGCTTGCAGGGCGACATCCTGGACACGTCGTCCCTGAACGGTATCACTAGTTATGAGCCCAGCGAACTCGTGGTCACGGTGCAGGCGGGTACGCCGTTGGCCGACTTGGAGGCCGCATTGCGCGAGAAAAACCAATGCCTGCCGTTCGAACCACCGCACTTTGGTAGCGACAAGGCCTCATGCGCCACGGTGGGGGGCATGGTGGCGGCTGGCCTGAGTGGCCCGGCGCGCGCTAGTGCCGGCTCGGTCAAGGACTATGTGCTGGGCGCGCGTTTCATTAACGGCAAAGGTGAACCCCTGACGTTTGGCGGTCAGGTGATGAAAAACGTGGCTGGGTATGACGTGAGCCGCTTGTTGGCTGGCAGTTGGGGACCGCTGGGGGTAATTACCGAGGTCTCTCTCAAGGTGTTGGCCTTTGCGCCCAGTGAGGCGACGCTGGCCTGTGATCTGTCGCAGGAAGCCGCCCTGGCTCTGCTGCACCGTTGGGGCGGCCAGCCGCTGCCCTTGAATGCCAGTTGCTGGGTTCATGATCCCGTAGGTGGCGAGTCCGGCGGCGACACACTGTTTGTGCGGCTGCGCGGAGCGGTAGCCGCTGTTGGGGCGGCGGTGCCACGCATGCGTGCCGATGTGCTGGCCCAAGGTGGTAGCGCCTACGTCATGGACAAAGCCCAGGCGCGCGCGGATTGGGCTGCTGCGCGGGACCAGCGTCTGCCGTTCTTTAGCCCGCCACCCGAGCCTGAGCTGTGCCTGTGGCGTTTGTCGGTGGCGCAGACCACGCCGGTGTTGGATCTGCCCTTTGCCCAGTTCATCGAGTGGCACGGCGGCCAGCGCTGGCTGTGGGCGCCGCACTCGGCGGCAGCGCAGCTGCACGCGACATCGCAAGGAGCCGGTGGCCACGCGACGCTGTTTCGTCGCCCGGTAAGCGCTCTGGCCGACGTGCATGCTGGTGCGCCGGGATTTGCCGCCTTGGATGCTACGCAGTCCCGTATCCAAAGCGCCTTACAACAGCAATTTGACCCCGATGGTGTGTTCAACACCCGCCGCCTGCACTTGGTGGCCTAAGCCCCATCACCCACCATGCAAATCACGCTTTCTTCTGAGTACCAAAACACCGCCGACGGCCAGGCAGCCGAGGCCATTGTGCGCAACTGCGTGCACTGCGGCTTTTGCACTGCCACCTGCCCCACCTACCAGTTGCTAGGTGACGAGCTCGACGGCCCGCGTGGCCGGATCTACCTGATTAAGCAAGTGCTTGAAGGCGCCGAACCCACCCGCAAAACCCAGCAACACCTGGACCGCTGTCTGACCTGCCGCAACTGCGAATCCACCTGCCCCAGCGGCGTGGAATATGGCCATTTGATTGATCTGGGCCGCAAGCTGGTAGACGCTAAGGTGGCGCGCCCCTTGCCCGAGCGGGTCGTGCGTTGGGCGTTAAAAGAAGGTTTGCCATCGCCCCTGTTTGGCGTAGCCATGAAACTCGGCCAGGCAGTGCGCGGTGTGTTGCCCCAGGCGATTCGCTCCAAAGTGCCGGCGGCGCAGGTCGCCGGACATACGCCGGTGGCGCTGCATGCGCGCAAGGTGCTCATGCTGGCGGGTTGTGTGCAGCCGTCCATGTCGCCCAATATCAACAGCGCTACGGCGCGGGTGCTCGACGCCGCAGGCATCCAGACCGTGGTCGCGCCCAAGGCCGGTTGCTGCGGCGCGGTCAAGTTCCATTTGAACGACCAAGACGGCGCAAAGGCCGCCATGCGCGCGAACATTGACGCCTGGTGGCCGCATGTTGCACCGGGCTCGGGCGTCGGGGTCGAGGCGATTGTGATGAACGCCTCGGGCTGCGGCGTGATGGTCAAGGACTATGGCCACGTGCTGCACGACGACCCGGTGTATGCCGCCAAAGCCCAGCGCATAAGCGAACTCACGCGTGACCTGAGCGAGCTGCTGCCCGAGCTGGTGGACGCGCTCAAGCCGCGTATCAGCGCCTCAGCAGCGCAAGCGGCCGGTGTGCAGGCCTTTCACCCGCCGTGCACTTTGCAGCATGGCCAAAAATTGCGCGGCGGCGTGGAAACCCAGATGGCGGCCCTGGGCTTTGCGGTGCAAGTGGCCACTAACGAGGCGCATCTATGCTGCGGCTCAGCAGGCACCTACTCGGTGCTCAATCCAAAAATCGCCTACGAGCTGCGCGACCGCAAGCTCGGCAACCTGCAAGCACTGCAGCCCCAGGGCATTTGCAGCGCCAATATTGGCTGCATCACCCACTTGCAAAGCGGCACCGATACGCCGGTGCGCCATTGGGTGGAAGTGCTGGATGTGGCTCTCAATGCGCCCCTGAACGCGGGCTAAAACCGCGCCTGGGCCCGGCCCCTGCGTAGCGCACCCGGGCTTTGGCCGTAGGCGGCGCGAAAGCTGCGCGTGAAATGCGAGGCATTGGTAAAGCCGCACTGGCGCGCTATCTCTCGCAATGTGGCCTGGCTGCGCTCGATTTGCTGGTGCGCGTGGGCTAAGCGTAGTTTGAGGGCAAATTCGGTTGGCCCGAACCCGAGCTCCAGCTTGAACAGGCGCTGCAGTTGGCGAACGCTCAAGCCGACGTGGCGTGCCAGGTATTCGGTGGGGAGCGGCCGGCTCAGGTTGCGTTCCAGCAAAAGCATCACCTTGCGCACCCGCGCTTCCTGGGTTTGCATGCCTACCAGGGGCTGGGGCTGCGTGGCTTTGGACGGAAGCGGCGTCTCTGCAATCATGATGCGCAAGGCCTTCTGGGCCCGCGCCGCGCCGTCGTGCTGTCCCAAAAGGTAGGCAGCCAAGTGCACCACACTGGTTCCGCCCGCGCAGGTGAGCCGGTTACCGTCCACCAGATACAGAGTGTCCGCGCTGGCTGCAATATGCGGATGGCGGCGCTGAAATTCTGCTACGTGAAACCAGCTCACGCAGGCGCGGTAGCCCTGCAGAAAACCCAGTTGTGCCAGCACAAAGCTGCCCGTGCATACGCCCACCAGCGGCACGCCAAAGGTGTCACAGTGCGCCAGGTAGTGCTGCAACTGCACGGGCAAATGCAGCGCGTCGAGCAGGCCGCCCACCACCACCAGATAGTCAAGTTCGCACGGGTCGAGCAAACCGCCTGTTGGGTGCACCATCACGCCGCAGCTTGAGGCAATGGGCTGCATGTCGTGGCTGACCACGGTCCAGCGGCATTCGATGGGGCGGCTGCGGTCGCCGTCGTCGGCGGCCAGGCGCAAGGTGTCGACAAAGGCGGCAAAGGCCACCAGCGTGAATTTGGGCGCGAGCACAAATCCAAAGCGCAGCGCCTGCTGCACGATCGCGTGGTCGTCCAGGGCGGCGACCATGGTGCGGTGGCCTATTCCACGACCCCGCGCAAGGCCACGCTGCGCCGACGCAGCCACTCCAGCAGCAGCAGCATGCAGATGGCAAACAGAATCAACATGAATGCAGCCGAGAGAATGGTGGGTGCGAGCTGCTCACGCAGACCGGTCCACATCTGGCGCGGCAGGGTTGTTTGCTCCGGTCCGCCCAGGAACAGGACGACCACCACTTCGTCAAAGGAGGTGGCAAAGGCAAACAGCGCGCCTGAGAGCACGCCGGGCCAGACGATGGGCAGCATCACCCGTCGAAAGGCGAGAAACCGGGACGCACCCAAGCCGCGCGCAGCGCGCATCAGGTTCATATCGAATCCGCCCAGCGTGGCGGTCACAGTGATCACCACAAAGGGCATGCCCAAGACCGCATGCACCAACACAATGCCCAAGAGATTGTTGGCAATACCCAGCTTGGAGAAAAAGAAATAGGAGCCCACCGCCAATACCACCACCGGAACGATCATGGGTGACACCAGCACCGCCATGATGAGGCGCTTGCCCGGTAGGTTGTTATGGTTGAGGCCCACGGCCGCCAGCGTCCCGAGCGCAGTCGCCAGCAGCGTTGCCAGCACGGCGGTGACCATGCTGTTAGCAATGGCGTGCAGCCAGACCGGATTGGTAAACAGGTCGCGGAACCAGCGAAGACTGTATTCGTGCACAGGGAAATGGAAATAGGGCTCGTTATTAAAGGCCAGCGGCACGACCACGAGCACCGGCGCAATCAGGAACAGCAAGACCGCACCGCAAAAAATCTGCAAAGCCCAGTGCCCCATGCGTTGCACTGGCGTGGTGTACAGGGGCAAAGTAGAGTGGCTCATCCGAGTTTGAGGTTGCCGGGGCCAGCAATACGGTCATACAGCGCGTAGAGCACCAACACGGCGGCTAGCAAAATAGCTGCCAGCGCCGAGGCCAAGCCCCAGTTCAGCGAGCGGCCCATGTTGTCGGCAACAAAGTAGCTGATCATCTGGTCGGTCGATCCACCTAGCAGCGCCGGTGTAATGTAGTAGCCCAGTGCCAAGATAAACACCAGCAGCGCACCGGCGCCTACGCCGGGCACGCATTGGGGCAGATAGACGCGCAGGAATGCGGTGCTGGGGCTGGCTCCGAGCGAACGCGCAGCGCGCACATAGGACGCAGGAATTTGCCGCATCACCGAGTACATCGGCAAAATCATGAAGGGCAGCAAAATGTGCGTCATCGCCGTGACCACACCAAAACGGTTAAACACCAGGGGCAGCGGCTCGGCAATCAGCCCCAGCGCTTGCAATAGCGAGTTGACAACCCCCTCTTTTTGCAGCACAACCATCCAGGCGGTAGTGCGCACCAACAGCGAGGTCCAAAACGGCAGCAGCACCAAAATCAGCAGCAAATTGGCGGTCTTGTCACGCAAGTGCGCCAGCAGGTAGGCCAGCGGAAAGCCCAACAAAATGCACATCAGCGTCACCGTCAGGGCCACACCCAGCGTGCGTAAGTAAATGGTGACATGGATGCGCTGGTCTTGCGGCTGTGCAGCCACCGAGCCATCGGGCATGCGGCGTGCATCAAGGGCAGACAAGAAAAACAGCGCGTGGGTGGGTGAGGAGAGATTGCGAATCGTGCCCCAGATCGCTGGTTGTGCCCAGGCGGGATCTGCGGCTTCAAAAAACGGGGCCCAGGGGCCTTCTTCCTGGCTGCTCACGCGGCGCGCGGCGCGCATAAAAATGGTGCGCAGGCCAGACTCTTCAATATTCAGACGGTTGGCAATCGAACCGGCTTTTTGTTCTTGCACTGCAGCTTTGAGGTCCAGCGCCAAAGCGGCGTAAACCGGCTCCGGCGGGGCCTGGTCCCGGGGGCCATTCCAGGCATCGAGCGCGCGCACGGTGCGCGCCAAGTTGTCTGGAATGATCGGGTCATAGACGCTGTTGAGTAATACCGTGCCCAAGGGCAACAGAAAGCTCAGCGCCACAAAGATGAACAAGGGCGCGATCAGCGCGTAGGCCCACAGGTGGCCGCGACGCTCTGCTTTGCGCAGGCGTTGCCCCAGGTCTAGCGGGCTGATCGCTGTCATCGACTTACTTGGCCAACCAGGCCGCGAACTTCTTGCCTAAGTCGTCCTGGTTCTCCATCCAGAACTGCGAGTTCGTCGCCATTGCGCGGCCTGGATGTCCTGCGTTGGGGAGCCAGGCTTTGTTAGGGTTGGAAGCTGGAATCAAAGCCAGAGACGAATTGCGGGTGGGCGCATAGGGGATGTACTTGGCTTGATCGGCCAAAGGTTGGCTGCTGCTGGCGAAGCGCACAAATTCCTGGGCGGCCTCCAGATTCTTGGTGCCTTTGATGATCGCGTACAGGTCGGGAATCTGAACCTGGCCATCCCACATCACCGCAAAGTCTTTTTTCTCTTTGACATTTGCGTCCACGATGCGGCCATGCCATGCGTGGGTCATGACGACCTCACCGGCGGCCAGCAGCTGCGGCGGCTGCGCGCCGGCGGTCCACCAAACGATGCTGCTCTTGATCGTGTCGAGCTTTTTGAACGCGCGGTCCACACCGGCGGGTGTGGAAAGCACCTTGTACACGTCAGCCACAGCCACGCCGTCAGCCATCAATGCCCATTCCAGGGTGACGCTGGGGTCTTTTTTCAGGCCGCGCTTGCCAGGGAATTTGCTGACGTTGAAGAAGTCTTCCAGAGTTTTGGGGCCATTGGCGCCCATTTTGGCCTTGTCAAAAGCCACGATATTTGAATATGTGATCACGCCAATCGCGCAGGGCAGGATCATGCCGGGAGAGAAGTCTTTGGCAGCAGGCGTGCCATCTGCACCGGCTGGAAGCTTGCTTGGATCAATGCGTTCGAGCAGGCCTTCTTCGCAGCCTTTGAGGGCTTCAGCAGCCTCCAGATCGACCACGTCCCATTTCACGTTGCCCGACTTGACCTGGGCGCTGATTTCGCCCAACGTGCCGCCCCAGTCCACCGAAGTGATCTTGGTGCCGGTCTTGGCCGTAAACGGCTTGTGGTAAGCCTCAACTTGGCTATTGGTGTAAGCGCCGCCCCACGAGGCCACGGTCAACGCTTGTTGCGCAGCGCCGGTGCTTGGCAGGACGGCGATAACGGCGGCGCTCACGACCGTTAGTGCACTTAAATGAATCTTATTGAACATGCTGATTTCCTGTTGTATGAATGAATGCCGCCCCTACACGCCGTCCAGAGCCCGGCAATCGGCCACATTCCACCCGAGGGTGGCAGTGCTGCCGGTTTGCAAGCTGAGGTCGCGTCCATCGTTGGGAAGCGTAACGATGAAATCTTCAAGCCCGCACGCGTTCATGCGCAGGCGGGCGTAGCGGCCCAGGTAGGTCACGTCGACCACCGTGCCACTGACCGTGGTCTGAACCGCGCCGGGCGGCGGATTCAGGTGAATGCGCTCAGGGCGGATCGACAGGCGTGTGGCCTGGCCAATCTTGTCCACTCCTACCGCTTGCGCTGCCAGGCGCAGGCCATCGGCGAGCGTGACTTCGCAGCCGCTGCCTGAGATAGCACTCACATGCCCGTGCAGCGTGTTGTTCTCGCCAATGAATTGCGCCACAAACGC
>CAMDKE010000102.1 GCA_945901215.1 Comamonas sp. lk | reverse complement strand
GCACCGCCACGTGTGCCACCGGCTGGTCCACGCTGAATTGCAGCGTGAGCACCGGCGCGCCCAACAGGTCCAAGCCTTTGGTCAGCACCTCGGCGTCAAAGGTGAGCGAGCCCGCGTCGTCTTGGCGCTGGTCACCGGGAAACTCAGGGCCCATCCAGATGATGCAGTACTCGCCGCTGTCGGCGCCCGTGTGCTGGGGCGACTGGATGGTTTTTTTGCCTTTGCGCGCGGCCTCCGGCGCCAAGCCGGTGCTGTTCAAGTACAGGCGCTGGGTTTGGCTGCGGTCGCCGGGCCATACCTGGTCGCTGACCCAGCGGCCAGGGACGTGGCTGATGCTCGCGCCCGGCGGCTGCAAGTCCATGATGTAGGTGCGAAACGCCGGGTCGGCCTCCACGCCGGTGGGCAGGTCTTTAAGCCAGCGGTCCCACCAGCGCAAGGCTTCTTGCAAAAAGCCGATGCGCGGTTCGGGCACCGCAAAGTGCGGGTATTTGTGTGCCCAGGGGCCAATAATGCCTTTGACCGGCCCCTGGATGCTGGCCACCAGGCGCGGAACGGCGTTGGTGTAGGCGTCGTTCCAGCCGCCCACGGCCAGTACCGCCGCCTTGATAGAACCAATGTCCTCGCACACCGAGCCGCGTTTCCAGTACGCGTCGCGGTGCGGGTGTTGCAGCCAGTCGATGGCCAGCAGGGGCTCGGCGTTCAGGCGCTCCAGCCACATGGCGCGCCATTTATCGCCCACCAAGGCCGGGTCTGGCGGGCGGGACGAATAGCCCAACATGGTGGCCGACCAGCCCAGGTTTTCGCCCAGCAGGCAGCCGCCTTTGAAGTGGATGTCGTCGCTATAGCGGTCGTCGGTGGAGCACAGGGTGATAACGGCGTCCAGGCCCTGGGGCTGGCGCGCCGCCACCTGCAGGCCGTTAAAGCCGCCCCAAGAGATTCCCATCATGCCCACACGCCCGGTGCTCCAGGGCTGGGCTACCAACCAGGCGATCACGTCGTCGGCGTCTTGCAGCTCTTGTTCGCTGTATTCGTCAAGCATCAGGCCGTCGGAGTCGCCGTTGCCGCGCATGTCCACCCGCACGCAGGCATAGCCGTGGCCGGCCAGATAGGGGTGGGTGAGGGCGTCGCGCACCACGGTGCCGTCGCGCTTGCGGTAGGGCAGGTATTCCAAAACCACCGGCACCGGGTGTTTGGCGGCGTCGGTGGGCATCCAGACGCGGGCGGCGAGCTGCGTGCCGTCGGGCAGGGGGATGAAGAGGTTGGGCGTCTCTTTGACTTTGCGCGGGAAGGATTTCACAGTTTTCATGGGAACCTCGGGGCCGGTGGTGGAAGGTGTGCTGCTCTTGACGGGCTATTATTCGGTGGCTTTGGCAGAGATTGCCGGTGCGGATGGCGGCATGGTAAACCCAATTGCGCAAGGGTTTGAACCTGGCGGCGCCCGGTTTTTTTGTGCTGCAAAGGCGCTTCGACGCTGCTTATTGATGAATACCTGCTGGATGCGCGGCTTTTGCCGCAAGCTTGTTTGCACGCTGCGGTGCGCGGTGTGGGCGGCGCCCTTGGCGCTCAGCGCCCACGTGGTGGAAACCGGCCATGCCACCGTCAGCCTGTCGGGCAAGCAGGTTTTTGTGGCGATTTCCATCCCCGTGGCGGCCCTTGTCGGAGCTGATGACAATGCAGACGGCCAGCTCGACCGTGCAGAAATCCAGGCCCACCAGGCCGCGTTGATCGCGCAAGTGCAATCCGCCGTAGCCCTGGACGGTGACGGCCGCAAGGCGCTCTGGAGCCAGATGGTGCTAACCCCCACCCCGATGCCCGACGCGCCAGCGAGTGGTACGCCGCCTGCACCGCAGCTCCCACAAATACTGGTAGTGGGCGCCGCCAACTGGGAGTCGGTGCCTGCGGTGGTGACGCTCGACTACAGTTTGTGGAGCCGCGTGCCCTTAGCGCCACTGGGGGTTTCCGGACCGGTGGTGGAAACGCTCAAGGTAAACGTGTCACGCACCCAGGACGGCAAAACGCTGACCCAAGAAGTGGGCCTGCTGTCCCCCGGGCAGTCCCGGCTGGAGTTTTTTGCCCCGGTACATCGCCATGTGGCCAATTTTGTGCACCATGGGTTTGACCACATCATGGGCGGCGCCGACCATATTGTTTTTTTGGTCGCGCTTTTGGCCAGCGGTATCAGCGTGCGGCGCTGGGCGGTCTTGTTGACGGCGTTTACCGTGGCGCATGGCGTCACGTTTGGCCTGGCTTCCCTGGGCTGGGTCAGCGTGTCTGCCGCCTTGGTGGAGCCGGCCATTGCCGCGTCGATTGTGCTGGTGTCTGCCTTGCACCTGCTGCGGATGCAGATGTTGCTGAAATGGGAGTTGCTGCTGGTATTTGGCCTGGGGCTGGTACACGGCTTGGGGTTTGCCTCTGCCATGCGCGAGGATGGCTCCAGCCTGTCGATTGCCCTTAGCCCCTACCCGGTGTGGAGCATTGTGGGCTTTAACCTCGGCATTGAAGCCGGGCAATGTGCAGTGGCACTTGCCCTGTATGCCCTGGTGCAGGTGTTGCGCCACCTGTTTGCCCGCCAGGCAGACGCCGTTTGGCAGCGCTTTGCGGGTGCCGTGGCAATGGCTATGGGCGCGTTTTGGTTGGTGGAGCGGGTCGTTTAGGGCACGTCCAGGGGCGAGCGGTCAATGGATGAAGTTGACCCGGATGCACAACTGGTAGCCCACACCCCACACGGACTTGATGGCGTGCTCAGACCCTTCGGCTTGCACGGTTTTGAACTTTTTGCGCAGCCGCGCAACCAACTCTTCTAGCGAGTGTTTGCTAATGGAGCGGTCAGAATGTTCGTCCCCAAACAGGTCGCACAGCACGCCAGAGTCCAGGGTGTTGTCTTTGGCTTGCATCAGGGCCACCAAGAGGGTTTTTTCCCGACCCGTGATTTGCAGCTTTTGCTCGGGCAAGGGCCCTTGCAAGGTGCGGTCGCGCAGGCTCAAGGACCAGCTGTCGGCGGACCCGGTTTTTTTCAGGCGCCGTCCCAGGCTTTGAAGTACCAGCACCAACTCGTCGGGGGCGACGGGCTTGGTCAGGTAAAAGTCGGCGCCGCCTTGGCGGTAGCCCGCAATGCGGTCGACCAGCGCGGTGCGCCCAGTGCAAATGACGATGCCGACATGGGGCAAGGATTCGCGAAGGCGTTTGCACAGGCTCAGGCCACCTTCGCCGGGCAGGCTCAGGTCAATCAGGAAGACGTCGATCGCTTCGCGCGCCGTCAGGTCATCAAGCCCAGCAGCGCTGTTGGTTGCATGCACGACCATGCCGCGGGCGCGCAGGTGAATCTCGATTTCCTGGCGCAAAAGGGAATCGTCTTCCACGATGGCCACAGACAGGGACTGCGATGCGTCTTGGCGTTCTTGCGTCATAAAGTGTTTCAGTTGGGAATGCGCACTTCGAAAATGGCCCAGCCGTTCTCGATCCGGTAATGTACCGTGGCGCCGATATGGTCCGCGGCAACACGCACCAAATGAAGGCCGATGCCGATGCCGGGCAAGCCCACTACGTTGGGGTGACGGTAGTAGCGCTTAAACAAACGATCGGCGTCGGGGGCATTTTCTGGCGCGACACGGTTGCGTATCTCCACGTAAATCAGCCTTGGCGACCCTTCGGTGTCCTCGATGGGCGGCGTAATTGCAGTGGATTTGAGGATAAATACCAAAATATCGCCAGGCGCCGAGTATTTTTCGGCATTGCTCAGCAGGTTTTCCAGGATTTGCAAGAGCAAATGCCGGTCCGTATGGAAGGTGGCGCCTTCTTCAATGTGCAATTTGAATCGCTCAAAGCCCGGCATATCCTGAATGATCTGCGTTACCAAGGACGCTGCGGGCAGGTTTTCAAATTTCCTTGGCGGGTAGGTTTCTTCTAATTTGACCGACGCGGCCACGTGTTCAATGATGGTGTCCATCCGCTTCACAGATGCGTCAATATGCTTGATTCTTTGCAGTGAGTCCAGGGTCATGCCCAGCTCGCGTTTGAGTGAGGCCAGCGCAAAGCGCATAGTCCCCAACGGGGTTTTGAGTTCATGGGTCAGGACGTCGATCAGCGTGTTGCGCTCGTTCAATATTTCACGCTGTGCCCTGGCCTGCAAGGCCTCTATGCGCAGAGCCTGGACTTCGCGCAAAGCCAGCAGTTTTTTACCTGCCTGTTCGCTGTTGAAATAGAGCACTACGAAAATGCCGACCGCAACTCCATTGAGCCGCCAGTCGGCTAAATTTTGCAAAGCCCCTGTCAGCGGGTTGAAGTACAGCAGGTCAAATGCGACCAGTGAACCCAGAGTAAGTGCGCCCAGGTAGCAAGCGTAAGCGGCGTAAATTATTCTCCTTAAGGCCTGGGTATTGCCGCTGGTGTTCATGGCTCCATACAGTTGCACCAGCGGGTTCAAGGCCACTACCAGGTAATTGAACGCCAATCCCAAATAGGCGTACCCCACCGCCACCAATAGCGCGTTGGCAGCGCACCACAACAACAGGAAATAAATGAGCTTGCGATAGGCCCGTGGCGGTTGGTATGCGGCAAGCGCAGCCCAGCCAAGCAGCACCATGGCGAACACCCGCGCCACTTGGATGAGGTTGCCCATCGCTTCCACTGTCTGCGGGGAGTTTGCCGAAAATCGCTCAGCCAGCATACCTGTGCTGGAGTACATCAGCAGCACCACCGATGCCTGGTACCAGCAGTAAATATGCAGCAAGCGGGTGCGTTGCATCGCAAAAAACAACAAGCCCAGTAGCAGCAGGCCATTGGCAAGCGCCAAGGCTGTGCTGATGCGGGCCACCCGCGGCGCAACCGATAGCGCCAGGCGGTCTTCGAGCGTCAACTCGGTTTCAATCAGCCGCATGCCCTGGGTCTGTGCCTTGAGGTACACCACACTGGGCTCCCGGCCATCTGTATGCAGGGAAAAACAGTGCATGTCATCCGGGCATTTGTCCATGCTCTTGTGCTGGCGATCGCCTGCGTGACCGATATGCCAGCTTCCACCGTAGTTTTCGTACAGGTCAATCTGGTCCAGCGTGTAGGGGCCCACGCGAAGGATGAAGGGATTGCCCGCATCCGCGACCGCGCGCTTGCCCGAGGGGTCGTTGTGGTGAATGCGAAACCGGATCCAGGTCGCACCCCGTTGAAACCCCATCCGAAGGTCGCCCGCAAACGGCGCGAATGGTGCCTGCGTGATTCGGTCTATCGAGGCCTGGTTGTTCGCATCGTGAAAGTAGGTGCGCTCGATGTCGTAGCCGGGGACCGAGGCCCATGCAAGTGACTGGAGCAGTAGCAAAAGTAGAAAAAATGACTTTTTCATCATAAATGGTTAATAACAAAGATACGTTTAAAAATATTCATTAAGTATGTAATTTGTGTTTTATGATCAATTTGATATTTTCGTTATCTGCGATTAGGAGCCGTCTTTGCATGCCTTAGTCGGCGCTTTTTTTGTGTCTTGCACCCGATCCATGCTTCGTTTCTGTTTTTTCTTGAAAGTTTCTTAGCCATGAAGAATGCCATTCGCCTTGCGCTGAGCGCGCTCAGTATCGTCGTGTTGAGTGCCTGCGGCGGGGGCACCAGCAGTACCGTCAGCCAAACCAGCACCGGTTTCACGGTGGAAGGCGGTTTGGCACAAAAAGGCCCGCTGCTCAAGGGCTCGCGCGTGACCATTGCCGAACTCAACCCGCTGAACTACCAACCCTCTGGCCTGAGCTACGACCTGCTCACCAAAGACAATATGGGCGGCTTCACGTCCTCTGGCATCAACTTCACCCGCCAGCACGTGCAGACCTTTGCCCAAGGCTACTACTTAAACGAAATCACCGGCGAGCAGGCCACCGACTCGGTGCTGCTGCAGGCGCAAGGCGACCTCACCATTGACCGCCTGGTCAACGTCAACCTGCTCACCACCCTGGCCGGGCCACGCATTGTTGCCCTGGTGACCGACAAAACCAACGCCTACGGACTCTCCACCTACCGCAAGTTTGCGGCCTCGCGCACCCAGGCACAAAAAGAAGTGCTGGCGGCCTTTCGCATCTACAACGGCGCCGACATGATGAGCGGTGACACCAGCACCACCACGGTCACCATACCCAACAACTTCAACGAACTCGACATCGCCAAAGACGCCACGCCCAACAAGATATTGGTGGCCTTGTCAGCCCTGGTCATGAAAATTGGCGGAAACGGGGTGGGAGTGAGCCAATTCATCGCCAACTTCCAGCTCGATTTGGTCGACGACGGGCTGATCAACGGCAGTGCAGGCTCCAGTGCATTGCAAGCCAGCATTAACACCGCATCTGCAGAGGTGAGCCTGAGCACCGTTGCCAGCAAGCTCAACACCTTTTATGCGCTGCCCCTGAATCTGAATGCCTTGACAAGCACCACGACCTTTACCGCAGCCCAACTCACCCCCTGGGTGGACAGCTCGGGCGGCACGGACCTGGTGGTAGACAAGTACAAGTCCAGCGACTCCGCAGCCGTGGTGGGCACCGTGAGCAAATCGACGGCCTATACGGTGGGCACAGACGACGCGGGCACCTGCTTCTCGGTGGGATCGGTCACCAGCGTATCGGGCACGACCACCACAGCTACTACTGCTGCCACCGGCGCTTTGTACGTCAATGGTGCCGCAGCAGCCACCACCACCCCGGTACTGGTGACCAAAGGCCAAACTGTGGTCTTGGGCCTGACCGCCACCACAGCGGGCAGCTATGCCGGCTTTATCCAGCGCTTTGCCGCTACGTCCGGTGCCTGTGTGACGGCGACGTCCACGACCGCGGTAACCCGACTGCAAAAGCACAGCATCACGGCCAGTTCTGGAACTGCGGCGACTGCGCCAGGGGCGCCCACCAATGTTGTGGCAACGGCAGGAGCAGGGCAAGCCAGCGTGGCGTTCACAGCGCCAACATCGACCGGGAGCTCTGCAATTGCGCTCTACACCGCATCGTGCGTCACTGGCACTTTCACCGCCATTACAGCCACCAATCCGCTCAGCCCGATTGTGGTGACTGGCCTGACCAACGGCAGTGAGTATTCCTGTACTGTCACGGCGAGCAATAGCACGTTAACCAGCGTTACCTCCTCTGTGGCCAAGGTGACGCCTGTGGCGGCAGCGACGGTGCCGGGCGCGCCAACCCTGGTTTCGGTGACTGCCGCTGCAGGCAAAGCGACAGTGGCATTTACGGCGCCTACGTCTAACGGTGGTTCGGCAATTACGGGATACGACGCTTCATGCGTCGGTACCACTACCAAGACTGTCAGCACGACGACGACGACCGCCACCTCGATTGTGGTGACTCCCTTGACCAACGGCTCGGTCTACACCTGCAGCGCGCAGGCCAAGAACGCCATCGGCTCCAGCCTTGCATCCGCCTCGGCAGTCGTGGTTCCCGGGGTTACTACAACGACCAAGCCCGGTGTGCCAACGGTAAACAGTGTTACGGCGGGTGTTGGGCAGATCACGGTGGCATTTACCAAAGCTGCCACAAGCACCACTGCTGGCACTGCAACAGGTTTCATTGCGACCTGCACCGCAACTGGCAGCACGCCGGTGGTGGCAACCGGTGCGTCCACAGCAAGCTCCATCGTCGTCACAGGGTTGACGGCCGGAGCCAGCTACACGTGCACCGTAGGGGCGTACAACACGGGTGGAATGAACACCACAACACTGTCCAACGCGCTCTCAACTACGCCAACGGCTTCCACTGGCGCCAAACCTGACGCACCCACCATCAATACCGCGGACGGAGCGACAAATGGTGTTTTGATAGCCTTTTCTGCCGCCAGCACGGGAGGCACCCCAAGCTATTTCAATGCCACATGTACGACGACAACGGGCACGATAAGCAGTGTTTCTTCAGGTAAGTTTTCTGCCAGCCCCATTTGGGTCAGCGGATTGACCAACAGTACTGCCTACAGTTGCACGGTGTTGGCTGGAAATTCCGCTGGTGATAGCGCTTCATCGGCAGCAAAGACCCCAACGACGACCACCACGTCCACTGCGCTGGTTGCGCCCAGTGTGAACGGGGTGTTGCCCGGGGATGGGCGCATCAGCGTGCAGTTCAACTACATCGGTGGCAAGGTGACGACGCTCGCGAATGCTGCAAAGGGTACAAGCTATACGCCGGCAGTCGGTTACTTCGCTTTGTGCACATCGTCCGACGGCGGCTTGAGTAACACCAGCATGGGAAGTGCGGAGTACAGCGATGGCACGGTTAAGGCCAATCTCACCAATCCCCTAGTGGTCAGTGGACTGACCAATGGTAAAACCTACACCTGCTCGGTGAGGGGCGGCATGACAGATTCCGGTGGCAATTACTACACTGCGGTTTCGGCGGCCACCAGTTCCACGACGATCCCCAATGCCGGCCCATCGAATGCCGCTGGCGTATTGGATAGCACGGCCAACACCAGCCACATAACGGCTTACTCGGATTACAGCAAGTACTGTGACTACACCAACCAGACTGCCACTGGCACTGGGGCTGTTCCGGCTATTACCTACTCAACCAGTTCCACGACCAGCACCACTGGTACGAGCCAGGCAGCCTTCACCTGCACGGGCACCACGACGCGGACCTTGACCGGCAACGCCTTGCCAGACCACATCTCGTCTCAGTTCTTTACGAATGGCCTTGCGACTTACACGGGGTCTCCGTACTTCTCTGGAAACCCCAACAAGATTGGCACCAAGACCGTTAGCAAGGCCATGCCCTACAGCGGAACTATTTCTGCTGCTTACAC
>CAMDKE010000101.1 GCA_945901215.1 Comamonas sp. lk | reverse complement strand
GGGGTCCGCCAAGTCTTCGTAGGTGGACAAGGTAGCGGCGGGAACACGCGCCTTGCTGTACACCATGGTGCGGGCCCGCACCGACATGCCAAACCACTGCTTGGCCGGGTCGCGCAGGTGGGCCGGAATGTTCTTTTCCAGAACGGGCGACGCCACCGTTTGCAGCAGGTTTTGCTGCGCCGCCTGCCACAGATTGCCCGCGTCCACCGTGATCAGCACGTCGGCGGGGGTGCTGGCGCCCTCGGCGTTTAGGCGCGCCAGCAGGGCACCCTCGTTGGCGGTGAGCAGCTGCACCTGCGTGCCGGTGGCCTTGGTGAACTGGTCCAGCAGCGGCTTGAGCAGTTGCTCGTTGCGCGCGGAATACACCGTCAGCGTGTCAGCAAGCACCATCGCGGGTGCGGACAAAGCGAACAAGGCAGACAAAGCTGCTGCGGCAAGAAGGCTGACTGCCTTGCGCTGGGGCGTCGCCGCAGCGCAAGAGGCGCGCCTTGGGTAAATCGAATACATGAGAAAAATCTTTCTTGTGGTGCCAGGCAATCGGTTGCCTTACAAACGCCAGGGCCCAAGTTTAATGCAAATGCGAACCATTCTCAACAACGCCATTGGCAACGCGGTTATTCCGCACCAAACCGATGCAGCGTCCAAAGTCGGCGACCCGAAAGCCAAGGCAAACCGGATCGTCCTGCTAGACGTGCGGCCCCAGCAAATTCAAGACTGCGTGCCGTCCAGATAAAACCAACGGTCGCCATCGAGCAAAAAGCGGCTGCCCTCGTGCAGGCGAATGGCAGGGCCTTGCACAGGCTTTTGGCGGGCGACGAATTCAACCGTAGCAGTGTCAGCACCGGTCAGACGGTAGTCGCGCACTTCCAGCCCCAGCCATTTCACGCCAGGCTCAAAAACAATCTGCGCGGGGCGCTGGCTGGGGTGCCAGGTGGCCAGCAAATAGGCTTCGCGCTCCAGCACAAAGGCGCCGTAGCGCGAGCGCATTAGCTGCTGGGCGTCGGGGGCGAAAGGGCCGTCTTGCGCGTCGGCTTCCAGCCAGCGGCCACAGCATTGGCCGTAAGTCAGCGTTGACGCGGATTTTGTGCTTGCTTTGCGCATCGGGTGGGCTGCGGCTGTGGACTCGCCGCCACCGACCACTCCGCCGCATGGGCAGGGCGAGTCCGGCGCCAGCTGTTTCATCCCTTGGCGTGGCGCTTGGCTTTTTGTTGTTCCAGCGTTTCGGTGGGCGCGCCGTCTTTTACCCATTGGGCAAACCCGCCATCTATGTGGGCCACATTGGTCATGCCCATGTCTTGCAAGGCTTTGGCAGCCAGCGCGCTGCGCCAGCTGGCTGCGCAAAACAAGATGTACTCTTTGCCCTCATCACCAAAGACGGGTTTGAAATAAGGCGAGGCCGGGTCCACCCAAAACTCCAGCATGCCGCGCGGCGCCAGCACCGCGCCGTCGATGGTGCCTTCGCGCTCCAGCTCGCGCATATCGCGAATGTCCACCAGCTGCACGGTTGGGTCTTGCAGGCGCGCCAGCACTTGCGCAACGCTGTAGGTGGTGATCTGGGCGTTGGCCTCGTCTACGAGTTGGCGAAAACCTTTGGTGATGGGCATGGGGGGGTTCCTTCGGAAGTTGATCGGTGCGCTGGGATTGTCACCTTGATCCGAAGCCAGGCCTGGTTTGGGATAGGGCAGCTCACTACTTCGAAGAACGCTACGGGCCTGCGGGTTCCGCGCCTGACCGCACAGCGCGCAAAGTCCATAGGTCCATAGGGATGCATCTGGTGCGCAGCGGTTTGTTTCAACTTGAATGTAGCCCACAGACCGCCAGGGCGTCTCCTGCGCGCAGCGCCCTCAATCATGAATTTCCTTCGCCTCAATTAGGAATGCCGTCGATAGGACATTCCTGGGTGCCGGCAGTCGAGCGGGTTATTTTTTCCACCGCCAGCCGGGCGGCTTGCGGGTCGGCAAGCCAGTTGCGGTAGAAATCAAAGGGGCAAATGGCGACGCCTTGGTCACCATCACCGGAATTAATCAGGCCTGTGTAGCCACGGTGCAGAAGCTTGAACAGGTGGTTTTGCGACTGGCTGTTTTTGCGAAAATCCCGGATCAAGCTCTTGGACAGTGCCGCGTATTGGACGCCGTTTTCCTCTTCGCCACACTCTCCTAGCGTTCGGCCATCAAAGCCGATGATGGCGCTGTGGCCGAAGTAGCTGTATACCCCGTCAAAACCCGCCGCATTGGCAACCGCCACATAGGTGTTGTTGGCCCAGGCCATGGCCTTGGAGATGATCACCTGTTGTTCCTTGGCGGGATACATATAGCCCTGGCAGCGGATGATGAGCTCAGCGCCTTTCATCGCGCAGTCGCGCCATATTTCAGGGTAATTGCCATCGTCACAGATGATGAGACTTATCTTGAGCCCCTTGGGGCCTTCGGAGACATAGGTCGTGTCGCCGGGATACCAGCCTTCAATGGGCGTCCACGGCATGATCTTGCGGTACTTTTGCACGATTACGCCCTGGTCGTTCATCAGAATGAGTGTGTTGTAGGGCGCTTTCGCGGGGTGCATTTCATGACGCTCACCGGTAAGAGAAAAAACGCCCCATACCTTGGCTTTGCGGCAGGCCGCGGCGAAAATCTCGGTTTCAGCACCGGGAATCGTGGCAGCGTTTTCCATCATTTCTGCCGGGTCGTACATGATGCCGTGGGTGCTGTACTCGGGAAATATCACCAGGTCCATGCCCGGCAACCCAGTTTTCATTCCGACCACCATGTCTGCAATTTTTCGTGCGTTGTCTAGCACCTCTGCCTTGGTATGCAGACGGGGCATTTTGTAATTGACCACGGCCACACCGACCGCGTCCTTGCTGCTGGAAATATCTCCGTGGTACATGGCATTTTTCTCCGATTTGTTAGTGGCTGATCATCCAGGGCCGTTTGCTGGGAAAGGTCTTGGCTCCGTTGGGCGCCGTGACCGTTACACCCCGCTTGCTTGAACTGCTACAGCAACCGCAACCCGACGGGTGGCGCAAGCGGGCGTAGCTCTCACCCGTATCGCGCGAAGACCGGGGGGCATGCTGCGAACGTTCATTGGTTTCCATCGCGTGCCGCAGGTCGGGCGAGGTACACGCCAGTTGCGGAGCATTCACAAAAACCCGTGGTGCTGCCAGCCCGCAGGCGGGGCAAGCACAGGGCTCGTTGCGGGCGGCCATGCTGCGAAAGGCGTCAAAGCCCCCGCAGCCTGGACACGCATAGTCATAGGTTGGCATGTGCGTGCTTTGCGTGATTACTTAAGGTCGGGCGAGATCGGCATCTGAATGCTGCCGTCCAGCATCACGATGGGGCCGGCTGCCGTGGGGTTGATATCGAAATCAAAAATTTCGGTCGGCAGCCATAAAGTGGCGCAGGCATTGGGCACGTCGACCACGCCGCTGATGTGGCCTTGCACAGGCGCCGTACCCAAAATGGAATACGCCTGCGCGCCGCTGTAACCAAATTTCTTCAGGTACTCGATGGCGTTTAAGCAGGCTTGGCGATAGGCCACATTGACGTCCAGGTAGTGCTGCTTACCCTGCTCGTCCACCGAAATGCCTTCGAAAATCAAGTAATCCTTGTAGTTGGGTGTGATGGGGCTGGGCTTGAACACGGGGTTTTTGATGCCGTACTTGGCCATGCCGCCTTTGATCAGGCTCACGCGCATGTGCACCCAGCCGGCCATCTCGATGGCGCCGCAAAAGGTAATCTCGCCGTCGCCCTGGCTAAAGTGCAAATCACCCACCGACAGGCCGGCGCCGTCCACATAAACCGGGAAAAACACCTTGGAGCCGCGTGACAAGTCTTTGATATCGCAGTTGCCGCCGTGCTCGCGCGGTGGCACGGTGCGCGCGCCTTCGGCGGCGGCCCGCGCCTTGGCTTCACCGCTGAGTTTGCCCATGTGGGCGGTAGCAGCAAAGGGAGGGTTTGCCAGGCCGGGCACCCGCGTGGGGTCGGTGTCAAGTAGCTCTTGTTCGCGCGTGTTCCAAGCATCGAGCATCTTCTTGTCGGGCAGGCAACCGATCAGGCCAGGATGGATCAGGCCCGCATATTCGACGGCGGGCACGTGACGGCTCTTGGTGAACATCCCGTTAAAGTCCCAAATGGACTTTTGGGCCAGCGGGAAGTGGTCGGTCAGAAAACCACCACCGTTTTTCTTGCTAAAAAATCCGTTAAAGCCCCACTGGCTTTCGTCCTTAGCGCCAATGTCGAGCAGGTCTACCACCAGCAAATCGCCGGGTTCGGCGCCGTGCACGCCCACGGGACCAGAGAGAAAGTGAACGATGGACAGGTCAATGTCGCGCACATCATCGGCGCTGTCGTTGTTCTTGATGAAGCCGCCAGTCCAGTCGTAGGTTTCCAGAATGAAGTCCTGACCCGGTTTGACCCAGCAGGCCATGGGCACGTCTGGGTGCCAGCGGTTGTGAACTTGTTCGTTTTGGTAGGCCGACTGCTTGAGGTCGACTTTGATGAGGGTTTCAGCCATGGTTTTTGCTCCTAGTAAAGTGGGTGGGTGGGATCAGAAAATTCAGACAGACAAATACGCTTTGATGTGCTGCTGATCGGTATCGGCGCGCATCGTTTCGTGCACCAAACGCCCGCCTTCGATCACAAAAAGGCGGTCGGCAACATCCATGGCGAAGGACAGCACTTGCTCTGACACGATGATGGTGATCCCACGCATCTTGCGGATCTCGTTCAAGGCCTTGGCAATGTCTTTGATGATGGAGGGCTGTATGCCTTCGGTAGGCTCATCAAGCAGCAGCACCTTTGGGTTGGTCACCAGCGCACGCGCGATGGCGAGCTGCTGCTGCTGGCCACCCGACAGGTTGCCGCCCTTACGCGCGCGCATGTCCCAAAGCACTGGGAAGAGTGCGTAGATTTCTTCTGGAATGCGCTTGTGCTTGGCGTTTTCCAGACCGGTCTGGATGTTCTCTTCAACTGTCAGGGTGGGGAAAATCATCCGGCCCTGAGGCACATAGGCGATACCCTTGGCAACACGGCGAAAACTCTCGTCGCCGGACACATCTTGACCAGCCACTGAAACGCTTCCGCTCTTGAGCGGCAAGATGCCCATAAGGCTTTTGAAAAGCGTGGTTTTCCCCATACCATTGCGCCCCATGATGGCGACCGTTTCATTGGCGCGACCTTCAAAACTGATTCCGTGCAAGGCCTGGCTTTGGCCATAGGCAACGAACAGATCTTTGACTTCCAACATAGTGGGCTCCTGGTTCAAAATCGGACGCGCTCAGTGGCCAAGGTAGACGTCAATCACCCTAGGATCCGCCTGCACCTTGTCCATGGGGCCTTCGGCCAGAATCTTTCCTTGATGCATGACAGTGACTTTTTGTGCAATGCGCTTCACGAACTCCATGTCGTGCTCAATCACAATCACAGCGCGGTTTTTGCAAATGCGCTGCAAAAGCTCAGCGGTCAGCTCGCGTTCGCGCGCGCTCATGCCTGCAATAGGCTCATCAAGCATCAGCAGTTCGGGCTCTTGCATGAGTAACATGCCAATCTCCAGCCACTGCTTTTGGCCATGGGACAAGAGGCCAGCTTCCATGTGCAACCTGTCGCTCAGACCGATATCTGCAGCGACCGTCTGCACGCTGGACTTCACCGCATCGCTGCACTTGAACGCAAGCGCCCCCCACACCGAACGGCCGCTGGGGTAGGACACTTCCAGGTTCTGAAATACCGACAAGTTCTCGTAAATAGAAGGTGTTTGGAACTTGCGCCCAATGCCGCGTCGCACGCGTTGGTGCTCCGGCATTTGGCTGAGTTCCTCATTCTTGAACTTGATGCTGCCGCCGGTGGCACGCGTCTTGCCGCAAATCAGGTCAAGCAAGGTGGTTTTTCCAGCGCCATTGGGGCCGATGATCACCCGCAGTTCGTTGCGGTCGATGTACAGCGTCAGCTTGTCGATCGCCTTGAAGCCGTCAAACGATACCGTGAGATCCTCCACGGCCAAGGCAAAGTCTGTGTTGCTCATGTCAATGCTCCAATGAAGTCAGACGCTTTGGGCGCGTGCGCCGTCGGGTACGGGCATTTCGCTCTTGGCGCTGACGGTCGGGTCGCTTGCGCTAGCGACAGGCGTCGACTGCGCACGGGACGCGGCACCCCCAGCACCAGCGATGCGCCGCCGGAGCCAAGGCTTGACGCGTTCTTCCCAAACACCTGCCAAACCGAGCGGAAAGGCCATCGTCACGCCGATGAACAGTCCCGCCATCAAAAAGAGCCACATGTCTGGAAAGCTTTCTGAGAAAAACGTCTTTCCGGCGTTGACCAGCAAGGTGCCGTACACGGCACCCACCAGGCTCATGCGTCCACCCACTGCCGCATAAATGACCATCTCAATGGAAGGAACGATGCCTACAAAACTCGGCGACATAAATCCGACCTGCAGCGCAAACAAAGCGCCACCTATGCCCGACAGGCCAGCAGCCAAGCAAAAAGTAAATATCTTGAAATCAGCCACGTCGTAACCAGAGAAGCGCACTCGGTCCTCTTTGTCACGCATGGCCAGTAGCAATGTGCCGAGCTTGCTGGTTTGTATCCAGCGGCACAGCACCATAGAACCCATCAGCAGGCCCACGCACAGGTAATAAAGAATGTACTTGGCGCTGTCCGTGCGTGTGTCCCAGCCCAAGACGGTCTTGAGGTCTGTCATGCCGTTGACGCCACCGGTGTAGCCTTGCTGCCCAATGATTAGCACCGTGAGGATCAGCGCTACTGCCTGTGTGATGATGGCGAAATAGACGCCACCTACCCGCCGCTTGAACATGGCAAAGCTAATGATGAAGGCCAACAGGGTCGGCACTGCCACCACTGCAGCCAAGGCAAAGGGCAGACTCTTGAAAGGCACCCACAACGCGGGCAGGGCTGTGATCTGATTCCAATCCATGAAATCTGGAATACCCGGCGTGGACTGGATCGCAGTGCTCACCGGATCTGAGGCTTCGAGCTTAAGAAACATGGCCATGGCGTAGCCGCCCAGTCCAAAGAAAACGCCCTGCCCCAGGCTCAGAACCCCCCCATAACCCCAGACCATCACCAGCCCGATGGCAACGAATGCGTAGGTCAGGTATTTGCCCACCAGGTTGAGCCGAAAGATGTCCAACGTCATCGGCAGCACCACGGCCAACAGGATGAAAAGCAGCACCATGCTGGCGAGCTGGTAGCGCTGGATCCAGGCTTTAAGGGCATTCATTGGGGTTTCTCCTTGAGTAGTCGTGGAAATCAACGGCGTATCTTGCTAGCGAAGAGTCCTTGCGGGCGCGCCATCAGGATCAACACAATGAGCGAGAGCGTGATCACTTTGGCCATGGAGCCAGCCAAGAAAAATTCCGTAATCGATTGGGTCTGCGCGATGCCGAAGGCCGACACCACCGTGCCCAGCAGGCTGGCTGCGCCACCAAAAGTCACCACAAGAAAAGCGTCCACGATGTACAAGGAGCCAGAGGTGGGGCCAGTGGAGCCAATGGTGGTGAATGCGGCACCGGCAACTCCAGCGATGCCACAGCCGATGGCAAAGGTGAGTCGGTCTGTCTTCTTGGTGTCGATGCCAGTGGCATTTGCCATAAGGCGATTGCTCACCGTGGCGCGCACCCGCAGACCCCAACGGCTCCTGTGCAGGGCCAGCAGCACGCCGCCGGTGACGAAAGCGGTCAGCCCCAGAACGAACATGCCGTTAATGGGAATGTCCAGACCCTCGACCGGAGCCCACGATCCCAGCAACCAGTCGGGCAGGGTAGGGCTCACCTCTTTGGGGCCAATAAAGGAGCGAAAGGACTGCTGCAACGCCAAGCTGATGCCCCAGGTGGCGAGCAAGGTGTCCAGCGGGCGCGTATATAAGTGACGAATCAGCGCCCACTCCACCAGCCAGCCCACCACAAAAGCAATAAGAAAAGCCGCCACGATAGCGATCGGAAAGTAGTAGGCCACCATATTGGGCGCATGGTGGGAAGCCAGTGTGGAGCCCAAATAAATGGTGTAGGCGCCGATGGTCATGAACTCGCCGTGCGCCATATTGATCACGCCCATCTGCCCAAAGATGATGGCTAGGCCCAGACCCATCAGTAGCAACACGGCAAACAGACTCAGGCCGGCGAA
Source organism: Comamonas sp. lk (assembly GCA_945901215.1). Lineage (GTDB taxonomy): Bacteria > Pseudomonadota > Gammaproteobacteria > Burkholderiales > Burkholderiaceae_C > Allorhodoferax. Next base: position 647 of record CAMDKE010000101.1, on the reverse strand, counting down.
GCCTTGCATCAAGCCGATATTGAGCATTTCAGAAAAGGTCATGATGTGGGCTCCAGAAAAATGCGAGGACGGTGGCACCGGGCGATCCAATTCGCCGCCCGGTGACACCTCACTTGGAAAGGCTTATTGGTAACCTTTGGGGAACGGATCGGGTTTGATCAACTCGGGCGACTCGGCCACCACCTTGAAGGTGGCGTCTGGCATGCCCATTGCGATGCGCGATTTGCTCCATAGGTGGTGGTTGGCGTCGAGCTTGACGTAGCCCTCGGGCGCCGTCTTGAGCTCAATACCGGTCTCGGAGGCCGCAACCACCTTGTCCACGTCAAAGCTCTTGGCTTTTTCCACCGCAGCTTTCCAGAGCCAGGGCCCGAGGTAGCCGGCCTGTGTCACGTCGCCAATGACGGCGTCCTTGCCGTACTTGGCCTTGAATGCAGCGACAAACTTTTTGTTGTTTTCGTTGTCCAGCGACTGGAAGTACTTCATGGACGAATAAAAACCCTGAAAGTTTTCGCCGCCCACTCCGGTCATTTCGTCCTCGGTGACCGACAGGGTGACCAACAGCTGTTTGTCACCGGTAATGCCAGCGGCTTTGAGCGCCTTGTAAAAGGCCACATTGGAGCCACCCACCACAGCGACAAACAGGCAAT
>CAMDKE010000100.1 GCA_945901215.1 Comamonas sp. lk | reverse complement strand
CGCAGCCGCCTCGGCCTTTGCCTTTTTAACCAGGAGATTCCATGCAATCGTTTTTTCAACTCGTCAACGTCCAGCGCTGGGACGACCACCGCTACTACCACCACAGCCGGGTCAACCAGTTTTTGCACCTGATTAGCGCCTTGTCCTTTCTGGTGGCCTACGTTTTCCTGTTCATTGACCCAGTCGTGTCTGCACTGGTGGCTTGGTTGGTGTCGATGACCACGCGCCAAATTGGCCACTTCTTTTTTGAACCCAAGGGTTTTGACGAGGTGAACCAGGCCACGCACGAACACAAAGAAGACATCAAAGTCGGCTACAACCTCAACCGCAAAATTGTGCTGCTGAGCATTTGCGCGGCCATTCCCGTGCTGGCCTACTGGATGCCGCAGTACTTGCAATGGGCGGTGCCCCAAGCCTATGAAGACACGCCCATGCGCCTGACGGCAATGGCATGGTTGGCGCTGGGCGCGGGAGGTCTAATTTTTCGGGTCTTGCAACTGTGGAAACAAGACAGCCTGATGGCTGGTGTGGCCTGGGGCTTCAAGATCATCACCGACCCAGTGCACGACATCACCATGTACTACCAGTCCCCGCTACACCTGCTGCGCGGCCAGTGGTTAGACCCGATGGACCACGTGAAGTCGACCTCCCACTAAATTTAATTGAGGCGCTATGCACGCCGCCACCACGCCGCCAGCATCTCCCTAAGGACCTGGCGGCGAATGGCTTTCCCGGTTTGCCCCTCAGGCATCCACCACCAACCATCGGCCTGCATGGCTTGCGCAGCTTGTACGAAGCGTTGGGAAAAATCATCAAACGCCGCGTCGTCGAAGTTGAAGCTAAAAATCATGCGCCCCGACCCCACCCAACTCAAAGCAACCCCTTGCGCACGCAAATAGTATTGCAGCAGCCAGTGGTAGCGGCTGGGCGACTCGTACAAAACCGACCAAACCGTCTCCATACCCGCCACCCGCACCGGCACACCTGCAGCACGAAGTTTGTCGTTCAGCTTGGTTTGGCGGCTGGTCCAAGTCTGCGACGCTACCGCGTAAATCGCCTGTACCGCTGGGCTTTCCAGGGATTTCAGAAATACATTCATCGCACCCATCACATAGGGGTGCGCATTGAAGGTACCGCGCGCAAAGCAGATGTCGCCTGGCTTGTCGTCCTGGAAACGCCTCATCCAGCGCGCCTGGCCGCAAATCACACCGACTGGGAAACCCCCACCGAGTGTCTTGCCGTACGTCACCAAGTCGGCCTTTACGCCAAAGTATTCTTGCGCGCCCCCAGGCGCCAAGCGAAAGCCCAAAAACACCTCGTCCATGATGAGCGCAATGCCTTTGGCGGTGCATACCGCGCGCAACTCAGCCAACCAGGCGGCATAAGCCGCGCGGTCGTACTTGACAAAGCGGCTGCCGTCGATCAGCGTCGAGTCGGTGGGCGCTGCGCGGTTGGGGTGCATGGCCTGCAAAGGGTTGATCAGCACGCAGGCAATGTCATTGCGGTTGCGCAGCACGCGCAAGGTGTTGGCGTGCATCTCGTTGAGCGTCAAGGTGTCGCCCGACGGTGGCATGGGGTTGCCCGGGCCGGGCTGCACATCGTCCCACCAGCCGTGGTAGGCGCCGGTAAAGCGCACCAGTTTACGTTTGCGTGTGTGGTAGCGCGCCAGACGCACCGCCTGCATGACCGCTTCGGTGCCGGACATGTGGAAGGACACCTCGTCCATGCCAGAAATCTTGCACAAGCGCTGCACGTTGTCCAACACACTGGGGTGGTAGGAACCCAAAACCGGGCCCAAGTTTTGCGCAAGTGCCGCACCCTCGGCCATGCTGGCTTTGTAATAGTCCAAGCCAAACAGGTTTACGCCATAAGAGCCGGTGACGTCGATAAAGCGATTGCCGTCCAGGTCGGTCAGAAACACGCCACTGCTTTCTCGCCAAAAGCTGCCCAGCTTGATGTGCTCAGACAGCACGGCGCGGAACTGGTAGGGCACGCGGTACTGGCTGATGAGTTGCAGGTCCGACACCATGGGCTTCAACACCTCGGTCTGCGCCAGGGTTTGCGGGCTTTGCGACTTCAGCGTATGGCCCAAACGGGCCAGAGCCGCACGGCGCTGGTCCACGACGGCAAGCGGTGCGCCATCCACCGAAAACCACTGAGCGTCGGAGTAGGAATAGCCAGGAATCAGCTTCGAAACCCGCTTGGCCATGCGCAAGTGGCCGCCCAAGGAGGGGTACTTGGCCAGCGACAGCTGAATGCGCTGCAAGCCCTTTGGAAATGCCCAAACACCCAGGGACGCCAGACCGCCCCAGGTGGCAACTGACAACAATGTCTCGGAACCGTCCATACGAATGACCCTTTGTAAAACCTCGGTTGTATGACTTCCAGGTTAAAAAATGATGACTATCAAACAAACCCTCCAAAAAATCGGTGCTAACGAAGACCTGAACTTCCTGCTCACCAACCGCATTCCCCGCCTGGCGCTCACCCGCTTCATGGGCTGGTTCAGCCAGCGGCGCACGCCTTGGGTGCGTGACCTCTCGATCGCCACCTGGAAGCGGATCGCCGACCTGGACCTGTCCGAGGCCAAGAAAGACCACTTTGACAGCTTGCACGACTGCTTTATCCGTGAACTCAAGCCCGGCGCCCGCCCACTCGATACCGACCCGCACACCATGGTCAGCCCCTGCGACGGCATCGTGGGCGCCATGGGACGGGTCGAAGGCGACCGCGTCTACCAGGCCAAAGGCTTTCCATACACGCTGACCGACCTGCTAGGACCGCTGGGCGCCAACAGCCCCTGGGAAGACGGCGTGTTTCTGACGATTCGCATTACCTCGTCGATGTACCACCGCTTCCACGCGTCGTATGACCTGCACTTGCATGACGTGGACTACTTTGCCGGTGACACCTGGAACGTGAACCCGATTGCCCTCAAGCGCGTCGAGAAGCTGTTTTGCAAAAACGAGCGCGCCTTGCTGCAGGTGGCGGTGGGCCCCGAACGCTATCCCGTAGCACTGGTACCGGTGGCAGCGGTGCTGGTGGCCAGTATTCGCTTGCATGCGATGGGTGAATTGCTTGATGCGCGCTACGAGGGACCGGGGCATATTGCCTGCGACGCGCACTACGCCAAAGGTCAGGAGATGGGCTGGTTCCAGCACGGCTCCACCATTTTGGTGTTTGCGCCCAAAGGCTTTGGCTTTGCACCGGGCATCTGCGAAGGCACGCCCATCCGCATGGGGCAGGCGCTGCTAAAGCTCCCCGAGCCCCGGACCGGTGCGCTGGCGTGACTGCATGCCCCAGTAGCGCCATTGCACCAGGCCCATGCCCAAAGCCACCAAGGCGCCTAGCATCCAGGCCAGTTGTTCGACCGCCACACCGGCATAAAGCAGCGCGCTGTACGTGCCCACCATAGCCAGTACATTGGCGTTTTCGTTGGTGTTTTGCACTGAGATGGAGCGCCCCGCGCTCATCAGTGCAGCGCCCCGATGCTGCAGAAGAGCATTCATCGGTACGACGAAGAATCCGCCTACCAGGCCCAACACGAAGGTGAGGGCTGCAGCCACAGGCCACTCATCCACGAAGGCCATCAAAGCCATCAAACCGCCCATCAGGACCCCGATGCCAAGTACTTTGGGTGCCTGCTGCAGAGAAACCATGCGCGCCGCCAATGCGGCCCCGGCGATAACACCTATGGCAGTTGCCGCCTGCAGGTAGGCGGCGTGCTCCAGGGACAAATGCAGTGCTTGCTGCGCCCATGCCAGCACCAGCAGTTGCAAGGTGGCGCCCACACCCCAGAACAAGGTGGTCACAGTCAGGCTAATGGATCCCAAGGGGTCGCGCCACAGCGCGGCCTGGTCCTGCAGAAAACGCGTCCACACCAAGCGCGCGCCCCAGGCGCTGCGGGGATAGCGCACACCGCTGTCGGGTATGAGGCAGTTCAATGCCGATGCCAGCCCATACAGCAGCAGCAGCGCCGCCAGCGACACCGCAAACGGCCCCCAGGCTTGCAAGCCGCCACCCAACCAAAGGCACAGCGCCGACCCCAGCCACAGCTCGCCGACCAGAAAACCGCCCAGAACCACACCAAACAAAGCGGCGCATACGGTGCTGACCTCTATCCAACCATTGGCCCGAACCAATCGGTGCGAGGGCTCCATTTCAGTGACCAGGCCGTATTTCGCAGGGGCGTAGATGGCAGCCCCCAAGCCAGCCAGCCCAAAAGCCAGAATCGGGTTGAGGCCTAACAACATTGCCAGACAAGCGAGGCATTTGATGCCATTGGCCCCCATCATCACCTGCTGCTTGGGCCAGGTGTCGGCCCAGGCGCCAACCCACGGACCTAACAGCACATACGACGCGGTAAATAACAGCTTGAGCAGCGGCACCCAATACGCTTGGTGCTGCTGCTCCAGCAGCACAGCCATGGCCACCACCAGCAGCGCGTTGTCGGCCAAGGCTGACACAAACTGCGCCGCCAGCAATGCTACAAAACCAGGCGCCACGGCGGTTGACCGTTGCGCGCTAAACGAGCTCAGCGGAAGCGGGTACTTCGGGGCGGCGCGTTAAGGGGCTGGCGACGGGCAAAAAGTCAAGCACCTGGTCCCAATAAATGAGCTCTAGCTGTCCGTCCACGTGCTCCACCAAGGCTGAGCGGCTTTCCACCCAGTCGCCGTCGTTGCAATACAACACGCCGTCAATCATGCGGATTTCAGCGCGGTGTATGTGGCCGCACACCACCCCCTGGTAGCCGCGCTTGTGGGCTTCATGGGCCAAGGCTTTTTCATAATCGGCAATAAAGTTGAGCGCCTTTTTGACCTTGTTTTTCAAAAACGCAGACAAAGACCAATACGGCAAACCCATCCGGGCACGTACGCGGTTGAAGTGCCGGTTCACGCGCAAAGCCATCTCATACAAGTTGTCACCTACGTAGGCTAGCCACTTGGCGTACTTGACCACGGCATCAAAATAGTCGCCATGGATAAGCAGCAACTTGCGGCCATCTTTGAGCGTGTGGGTGGCCTCTTCAGTCACTTCGATGCCGCCAAAAAAGTGGCCTACAAATCCGCGCGCAAATTCATCGTGGTTGCCGGGGATGTAGACCACGCGGCAGCCCTTGCGCGCACGACGCAACAACTTTTGCACCACGTCGTTGTGCGCCTGTGGCCAGTACCACTTGCGGCGCAGTTGCCAGCCGTCGACGATGTCGCCCACCAAATAAAGGTAATCGCTGGTGTGGGACTTGAGAAACTCAATCAGTGCTTCGGCCTGGCATCCGGGCGTGCCCAGATGCAGATCAGAAATAAATACAGCTCGGTAATGCATACGGTCCCCAGTAGTACAGATTGGCGGGGCGCACCCAGGAATCAGGCTCGCCTCCGTATGACCGGACCTAAGCGTATTTAATTTGTATGACCAATTGATGAATCGGCGTGCCCGCTTGGACCGACGGCCCCGCGTCAAGCCGGGTTGGTCAGCTGCAAGCCGGTGTGGGCTTGAAGCAATTCGCACAGTGCCGCAGCCGTTGCATCCAGTGTGCCTGCGTTGACGATGGCCAGGTCGCTCGGCGCCGGCGCCACATCGGCCGTGCTCGCCCGCAGCATGCGTGCCTGAACTTGGGCCGGCGTCTCGCGCTGGCGCGCCGCCAGGCGTGCGCGCACCTCAGCCTCGGGCGCACTGACATGTAACGCCGTCAAGCCTGCAAAAAGCGCGCGCGCTTGTTGCAAATAGGCCCGCGACCCGTTGACCATCACCCAGCCGCTGCGACCTGTGACTTCGGTGTGGCGCACGCCGTAGTGCAAGCCATGGGCCTCCCACTGCAAAGCGAAAGCCCCAAAGCGGGCAAGCTGGGTGAATGTTTCGATATCCACGGATTCGTGGTCCTCGTTGGAGTTGCCTTGGGCGCGTGTGACCGTGCGCCGGGCAAAGTGCAGCGCAGGTGCAACTTTCATGCTGCGCACGTGCACGCGTAACCAGTTCAGCAAGCTGTCCTTGCCCACGCCCGACGGACCAACCACGTAGATCAACCCCGTGCTCACAGCGCAAACCCAAAGCGCTCGACCCATCGGAAGTCTGCGCCCGGCAGGTCTTCGACAAACCACGACACACCGTCGAGCGTCAGCCCTTGAGTCAGCAGCGGCTCAAACCAGGCGTGGGCATGCTGCTGCAGCTGCTGCTTTTGCGCATTGGACAGCGCGTCCAGTGCGCCCGTCAGGGTCATATGGAATGCAAAGTCTTCGAGCACAAACGGGTACGCCCATTGCGCCAGCATGTCTTCCTGACGCGCCGTCAAGCCGCCGCGGCGGCGGCGCGCTATTTCACTGGGCGGCAAGGGGGCAGCGCAGAGGTGCAACCCCCGCACGCAAGCGTCGGCCACATCATGCAAGGGCGCGCAACGCTGGCGCGGCACCAATGCCAAAAAGTTGGCAACCAGCGCGACTTCCAAATCCAGGACGATGGGCAAATGCGCTGCAGCGGTCACCTCCAGAAAATGCGCCCGCAAATCCGAGGGGCTGCTGTGGGTAGCCAACGCAAAAGGCGCTTTGAGGGTCGCGTGCCAGCCGTAGCGCCGCGGTTCGCGGGTGATCTGCGCAAAGGCTGCAGGCTCCCAAAACTCGGGTACGGGCTGGGCCAGGTTGTGGCCGCTGTGCGGACAGCGCCCCAACCACTGCGCCCCTAGCTGCCAGGCGGCGCTGTCTGGCGCAGGCGCAAAGTAGGCCGCATGGCGGTAGGCTAGGTCTAAAGAAGTCATAGTGGGCAACAGCGTTGGAGGGTCACAAAAAAGAAATATGGTCGCCATAAAGTGGGCGCCTGAGAAACCTTAGACCACCCGTGTTGCACAACAATTACAAGCCTCCCGTCCACGACACGCAAACCAGTGCAGCTGCAGCGCGCGCGCACTGGATGGCGCTTTTGGCCCGCGCGCCAGAGGCCTGGCTGGAAACCCATCTGGCCGCTGTGTCTCAGGGGGAATTGCAGTGGCTGCGTCCTGCCGAAACTGGGCTGGTGATGGTACAGGGCCGCGCCGGGGGCAGCGGACAGCGCTTCAACCTGGGCGAGGTGGGTGTGACACGCTGCGTGCTCAAGCCCGATGCTGCGCGCACCGGCTGCACGCAAGTGGGCGTGGCTTACGTCATGGGCGGCTCACACCGCCACGCGCTGCTAGCCGCAGTGGCCGACGCCTTGCTCCAAGATCCCTCGCTGCACCCGCACTGGGACGAGGTGCTGCTGCGGCCCCTGCAAGGGATGCAAAGTGCCCAGGCCGAAAAGCAAAACGCCCAGGCCCAGGCAACGCGCGTGGAGTTTTTTACCGTCGCCCGCGAGGCTGGCTCTGGTCCCGACGAAGTGGGCGATTACTGATGCATGTGCAACTCAAAGACCTGGGGCCTGGCTTTTCGCAGCCCGCGCTGTGCAGCCAAAGCGTGTTTCGCCACGCGCTTGCGGCGCTGTCGCTGCCCGCTAGTTTGCAGGTGCTCGATCCTGCAACCACTTTGCAGGGCATGCAACCGCCACAAGGTGCGCATCCTGCGGCAGCGGCCCTGTTGCTCGCTTTGCTGGACCAGGATTGCAAGCTCTGGTTATCCCCCGGCTTTACGCACAGTGACGCGGCGCCCTGGCTGCGGTTTCATACCGGGTGCGCCGTAGTAAGCCAATTGGCAGAGGCCGACTTTGCCTGGGTAGCCGCAGCGTGCGAAGTGCCGCCTTTAAGCAGCTTCTCGCAAGGAAGCGCTGAATACCCCGATCAGTCCGCCACCTGCATCGTTCAGGTAAGCGGCTTGCAGGCGCCAGCCCCTGCGACGGCTTGGACCCTGAGCGGCCCAGGCGTTAAGGGCTGCGCGCAGTTGCAGGTGGATGGACTTGGCGCTGAGTTTTTGGCGCAGTGGCGCGCCAGCCAGTTGCATTTCCCTTGTGGCGTGGACTTTTTGTTCACCCACGGCCAGACCTTTGTTGGCCTGCCACGCTCAACCCACATCCAAGGCTGACCCGTATGTACGTTGCCGTCAAAGGGGGTGAGTCTGCCATCCTGGCCAGTTACGACTTGCTGGCCCAGCAGCGCCGTGGCGACCCCGGCGTGGCCGAGCTCAGCATTGCGCAAATCTGCCAACAACTGCGACTGGCCGTGGACCGGGTGATGACCGAAGGCTCGGTCTACGACCCGCGACTCGCTGCACTGGCCATCAAGCAAAGCGCAGGCGACCTGGTGGAAGCCATCTTCTTGCTGCGCGCCTACCGTGCCACTTTGCCGCGCCTGGGTTACAGCCAGGCCATTGACACGGGCAAGATGCAGATCGCGCGACGTATTTCTGCCGCCTTCAAAGACCTGCCGGGCGGCCAGGTGCTGGGGCCCACCTACGACTACACCCAGCGCCTGCTGGACTTCAGCCTGCTTGCCAGCGGACAGGCTCTGCGCCCTGCCAGGACGCCCGCGCCCAACAACGAACCCACGCCGCGCGTGGTCGACCTGCTCAACCACGAAAACCTGCTGGAAACCCAGCCGGTGCCCGAGGGCGACCCCGACCCCTTTGACCTGACGCGCGCGCCTCTGCGCTTTCCGGCCGAGCGCAGCGCGCGCCTGCAAAACCTGGCGCGCTCTGACGAAGGCTTTTTGCTGGCCATGGCCTATTCCACGCAGCGCGGCTATTCCGAGACCCACCCCTTTGTCGGGGAGATTCGCTTTGGCACCGTCGAACTGTGCCTGGTGCCCGAAGAGCTCGGCTTCGAGATATCGATTGGCGACTTGCCGGTGACCGAGTGCCAGATGATCAACCAGTTCCAGGGCAGCCTGACACAGCCG
>CAMDKE010000099.1 GCA_945901215.1 Comamonas sp. lk | reverse complement strand
TGGGCGATGTCGTTGCTCTGCTTGTCATAGGCCACCAGCACGGCGCAGCCTTTGTAATCAATGCCGTAATCGGTGTTGTCGTAGCCAATGCGCTTGATGGTGTCGCGCGCCACCTGGATGTAGTCCACATGCGCGTTGGTGGTGATTTCACCGGCCAGCACCACCAAGCCGGTGTTGCACAGCGTCTCTGCCGCTACGCGGGACTTGGGGTCTTGCTTAAAAATTGCGTCCAGGATCGCATCGGATACCTGGTCGGCTACCTTATCGGGGTGGCCTTCAGAGACGGATTCGGATGTGAAGAGAAAATCGTTCGCCATAATTTGTTACTCCAAAATAAAAAACAACAGGTCGCGTTGCTTGGGCTTTGGAGCTTTCAGCGAACGCTTTAGCAGATGTGTCCGAAGGGGACAGGGCACAATGACCACCCGTTGCCAGGCCGCCATCGCGGTGGTCGCCCTGCAAGTAGTTCATAACTCAGCGACCATTCTTAGTTTACCCCACCCATGCGATTCCTCTTTCACCTGCTTGCACGTTGGCCGCTGTGGCTGCTGCACGCATGGGGCGTGGTGTTGGGTTGGGCGGTGTTTTTTTTGTCGCCAAGCTACCGCCGTCGTTTTCTGGCCAACGCGGGTCAGGCCGGACTGCGGGCAAGCGCGTGGCGCGCAGCGGTGGGAAACGCAGGCTGTTTGGCCATGGAGTTGCCGCGCCTGTGGCTCGGCCGCCCAGTGGCCCCGCGTTGGCAGGGCGCCGAAGCGGTGGATGAGGCCCTGGCCCTGGGCCGCGGCGTGGTATTTATCACCCCGCACCTGGGCTGCTTTGAGATCACGGCGCAGGCCTATGCGGCGCGCTATGGCCATGCGCACCCCATGACTGCGCTGTACCGTCCAGCGCGCCAGGCCTGGTTGGCCAGGCTGGAGGCTATTGCCCGTGACCGACCGGGCTTGCGTACGGCGCCTACCACGCTGGGCGGTGTGAAGCAGATGCTCAAGGCGCTCAAGCGCGGCGAGTGCGTGGGTCTGTTGCCCGACCAGGTGCCGCCCTTAAAGCAAGGGGTGTGGACGCCGTTTTTCGGCAAACCTGCTTACACCATGACGCTGGCGGTGCGCTTGGCGCAGCAAACCGGCGCTGTGACTTTGCTGGTTTGGGGCGAGCGCCTGTCTTTGGGCCGGGGCTATGTGGTGCATGTTTTGCCCGCGCACGCCATCACCGCAGAGCAGGGCGAGGATGCCGTGGTCCAGATGAACCGGGCACTCGAAGCGCTGGTGCTGCAGCACCCCGGCCAGTACCTGTGGGGCTACGCGCGCTACAAGCAACCGCGTGCCGATGCACGGGATTGAGGTGCAAACCAAACAACCCACCACCATGCTGGCCCGAATCCCTTTGCTGCTTACCCAATGGCTCGCCGTCTTGCCGCTGGCTTGGGTGCGCGCTCTGGGGTGGGTGCTGGGTGCGTTGCTGTACGTCACCGTGGCGTCGCGTAGACGCGTGGTGGCAACCAATTTGAAGCTGTGTTTTCCGGCTTGGTCGCTGGCGCAGCGCCGAGCCCAAACATTCATGTGCTTTGTCTATTTCGCCCAGGCCTGGCTGGACCGGGGCTGGCTCTGGTATGCCGCGCCCGAGGTGACGCGCAAGCGCGTTGAGTTGGTGGGCGCAGTCCATGAGTTGGACGGCCATGCGCCCACGCTGATATTCACCCCCCACTTTGTGGGAATGGACGCGGGCTGGGTTGCCTTAACGCAACAGCTACCGCGCCAGTTCATGACCGTGTACGCCCGGCAAACCAATGCGCTAGTGGATGATTGGATACGCAAGGGGCGCCAACGCTTTGGTAGTGGGCGCCTCTTTGACCGCAAAGCGGGGTTCAAACCGGTGCTGGCTGGACTGCGTGCGGGTGAGCCTTTGTGCCTGTTGCCCGACATGAACTACGAGCCCAAAGAGTCGGTTTTTGTGCCCTTTTACGGGGTGCTGGCTGCCACCGTACCGTCACTCTCCCGGGTGGCTCGACTGGGTCGCGCCAAAGTGATTGTGATGGTGGCGCGCATCACGCCCCGGGGTTATGAAATCGAAATTTCTCCAGCCTGGAGCGACTTTCCAACCGATGACCTGGTGGCCGATACGGCGCTGATGAACCTGCGCTTGCAAACCTACATCGATCGCTCGCCAGCCCAGTACTACTGGGTACACAAGCGCTTCAAGGACCGCCCCCAGGGCGAGGTGCCGCCTTATTGATGCGGACCGCTTGCGCCTCAGACGCTAGCGTTTTCCTGCGAGCGCAGCGCGTCGGGCGCAGCGGCCAGCGTGGCTCCCTTGGGGTGCGCCCAGTCCCACAGCAAGGTGGCGACGTCCTCGACTCCGGTGCGCTTGGGCGCAGAAAACAAGCGCACCTCGCCGCCACCGGCCTGCAATTTGGCAATCGAGAGGGCTTTGGTCGATTCGGCACGGGTCAGCTTGTCGGCTTTAGTCAATACCACCAGGAATTTCAGACCTTCTTGCACGCGCGGGCGAATCACATCGAGCAAGACCTCGTCAAGTTCGGTCATTCCGTGGCGCGGGTCGCACATCAGCACGATGCCCCTGAGGTTCTCGCGGCTGACCAGGTAATTCGCCATGACTTGCTGCCAGCGGATTTTGTCCTGCTTGGGCACTGCGGCGTAGCCATAGCCGGGCAAGTCGGTCAGTACCGCGTCCATCACGCCCTGTTTGCCCAGAGAAAACAAGTTGATGTGCTGGGTGCGCCCGGGGCGCTTGGATGCGAAAGCCAGCTGCTTTTGCTGGGTGAGGGTGTTGATGCAGGTAGATTTGCCGGCGTTAGAGCGCCCCACAAAGGCAATTTCCGGCACGTCCAGCGCGGGCAGAAAGTGCAGTTGCGGCGCGGTAGTGAGGAACTTGGCGGTGTGCAACCAACCCATGGCCAGGACGCCGGGTGACTTTTCGACTGCGGTAGCGCCCGATTTCAGAGGGGATTGGGGATTGGGGTTTGGCGTGGCAGTCATGCTTGTAATCATTGTTGTAGCGGGTAAACCCAGTGTCGCATTGTAGAATGCCCGTGTTTTTGCCCACCAGATACCCCACTGCCCTATGAAGTCGATCGCACAACTTTTTCTCGTCGCAGCGCTGGCTGCAAGCCCCTTGCTGGCAGCCGCCAACACGTCAGCGCCTGAGGCGCCTGCCAAAGCAGCCAAGCCCGATCTAGCCAAAGGCGAAGCCAGCTTTGGTGCAGTCTGCGCCGCCTGTCACGCAGCCGATGGCAATTCTGGTACGCCGGCCAATCCGAAATTAGCCCAACAGCACCCCGAGTACCTGGTCAAGCAACTCCAAGAGTACAAGTCAGGCAAGCGTGCCAACGCCATCATGAGCGGTATGGCCGCTGCACTGTCGGAAGATGACATGCGCAACATTGCCTACTGGCTCACCACCAAACCGGCCAAACCAGGCTTCGCCAAAGACAAAGAAACCGTGGCTTTGGGTGAACGTATTTACCGGGGTGGTATTTCCGATCGCCAAGTCCCGGCCTGTGCCGGTTGCCACAGCCCCAACGGAGCTGGCATCCCCTCGCAGTACCCCCGCCTGAGCGGCCAGCACGCCGACTATGCCGCCGCGCAACTGACAGCATTCCGTGACGGCGTGCGCAAAAACAACAACGCCATGTCTCAAGTGGCCGCAAAATTGAACGACCGCGAGATAAAAGCCCTCGCCGATTACGTTGCCGGTCTGCGTTAAGTGCGCTTCGGCATTGGCTTTATTGCTTTGCTTGGAGTTTAGGGATGGATAAAAAATATGGTTTGAAGGGGATAGACACGCCCCTTTCCAGCGAAATTACCGATCCGCATTGGGTTGAGAACCGCAGGTTGTGGCTGCAGCGGGCCGCCGGCGGCGTCGTCGGACTCGGTGCTGCAAGCTGGGCGTCGCGCCAGGCCTTGGCGCAGTCCGCAGGCACCGAAAAACCAGGTAAATTACCAAGTCTCCCCAGCGTCCCGTCCAAAGTCACCGGCGCCACGGTGCCGGAAAAGACCACGGCCTACAAGGACGCCAGTAGCTACAACAATTTTTATGAATTCGGCACTGACAAAGCCGATCCGGCTGCCAACGCCCACACCCTCAAGACCACGCCCTGGACCGTAGCGGTGGAAGGCCTTGTGAAAAAGCCGGGTAAGTTCGCGTTGGAAGACTTGCTCAAGCTCAGTCCCATGGAAGAGCGCATTTATCGCCTGCGCTGCGTTGAGGGCTGGTCTATGGTCATACCCTGGGTTGGCTATTCTCTGGCGGCGCTGATCGCGCGTGTGCAGCCCCTGGGCAGCGCAAAGTACGTCGAATTCGTGTCCCTGGCCGACCCCAAGACTATGCCCTTCGTCGGCAGCCGTGTGCTGGACTGGCCCTATGTGGAGGGCCTGCGGCTTGATGAGGCACTGCATCCTCTGACCCTTCTGGCCTTTGGCATGTATGGTGAAGTGTTGCCGAACCAAAACGGCGCGCCTGTGCGGCTGGTGGTGCCCTGGAAGTACGGCTTCAAGAGCGCCAAGAGCATTGTCAAAATTCGCTTCACCGAAAAACAACCCGCTACCGCCTGGAACAAGGCCGCTGCTAACGAGTATGGCTTCTATTCCAACGTCAACCCTGACGTCGACCACCCGCGCTGGAGCCAAGCCACGGAGCGGCGCATTGGCGAGGACAGCTTGTTCGCCAAAAAGCGCAAAACCCTGATGTTCAACGGCTATGAGGCGCAGGTCGGACAGCTCTACGCTGGCATGGATCTCAATACCAACTACTAGGCCGCGCGCCACCGCTTCGCATGTTGCGCCCAAAGTTCCAGCGTTTTCTAGCTGGCGCCACCGCTAAGCCCCTGCTTTTTTGCCTGCTGCTGATGCCCTTGGCCTGGCTGGTCTACGGCGCCGTATTCGACCGCCTGGGAGCCAACCCCGCAGAGGCTTTGGTGCGCGCCACCGGCGACTGGACGCTGCGCATGCTGTGTCTGGTCTTGCTGGTCACGCCATTGCGCGTTATGGGCGTTTTGCCAGCGCTGGCGCGCTTGCGCCGCATGGTGGGTTTGTTTGTGTTTTTCTACGTGCTGCTGCACTTCATGGCCTACGGCTGGCTAGACATGGGCTTGGACCCCGAAGATATTGCCAAGGACATTGCCAAGCGCCCGTTTATCCTGGTGGGCTTTGCGGCCTTGTTGATTCTCGCCGCGCTGGCTGCCACGTCATTCAACGCAGCGATTCGCGCACTCGGGGCCAAGCGCTGGCGCCAACTGCACCGTGCCGTATATGCCGTAGCCGCACTGGCAATATTGCACTTTTACTGGATGCGTGCGGCCAAGCACAACTTTGCCGAAGTGGCGGTATACGCCGCGATTCTGGCGGCGTTGCTGGGCTGGCGCGTCTGGAGTCGCTTTAGCCGATCAGCGTCTCGAGCTCAAACAGCGACTTGACGCCTTCGCGTGCGCGCACCACGGTGGCGCGATTTCCATCGACCAATACCTCCGCGGCACGACCCCGGGAGTTGTAATTGCTGGCCATGCTCATGCAGTAGGCGCCAGCGGACATCACTGCCAGCAGGTCCCCCGCGCCCACCCGAAGCGCGCGGTCGTGGCCAATCCAGTCGCCACTTTCACACACTGGCCCCACGACATCGCAGACCATGGCCGCATGCGCCGAGGGTGCAGCTTCCAGAGGCACGATCGCATGAAAAGCCTGGTACATCGCGGGGCGGGGTAGGTCGTTCATGGCGGCGTCGACGATGCAGAAGTTTTTTTGCTCGCCGGGTTTGATGTAGAGCACCTCTGTCACGCACACGCCGGCATTGCCCACCAATGAGCGGCCGGGCTCGATCATCAGTTTGCGTTGGCCGTAGCCCCGCGTGTCAAGCTTGGCAAGCAGTTTGGCCCATAAGGCGTCCGCTTGCGGCGGCGTATCGTCTTGGTAGTTGATGCCCAGGCCGCCGCCGAAGTCGATGTGTTCAATGGCAATACCGCAGGCCTCAATGGACTGCACCAGGTCCAGCATGCGGTCCATGGCGTCCAGGTAGGGCGTTTCTTCGGTAATTTGTGAGCCGATATGGCAATCAATGCCCACAATTTTCAGCCCGGCAAGCGATGCCGCGTGCTGATAAACCCCCAGTGTGCGCTCGTGGGCAATACCAAATTTATTGCCTTTAAGACCAGTAGATATATAGGGGTGCGTCTTGGGGTCCACATTGGGGTTGACACGGATGCTAATGGGCGCGCGCGCGCGCATCTCCAGGGCTACCGCATTGAGCACGTCTATTTCGGCTTCGCTCTCGACGTTGAAGCAGCCAATGCCGGCCGCCAGCGCCTGGCGCATTTCGTCGCGCGTTTTGCCTACGCCCGAAAAAATCACCTTAGACATATCCCCACCCGCCGCCCGCACCCGCAGCAGCTCGCCGGCTGACACAATGTCAAATCCGCACCCTGCCTGGGCAAACACTTGCAGCACCGCCAGCGTGGAATTGGCCTTCATGGCATAGCAAATCTGCGCATCGCGACCGGCAAAGCCGCGCTGGTATGCAGCCAGGGCGCTGAGCATGGACGCCTTGGAGTACACAAAAAGCGGGGTGCCATGGTCCTGCGCCAATGTGCCCAAGGAGCAGCCCTCGGCGTGGAGCTTGTCGCCAAGGTAGTGAAAATGGGGTTGGCCGGGGAGGGTGGATTGCATGAGTAAGTTTTCAGGAAGCCCGCAATGGCGCGATGATCGGCTTTCGGGCCAGGGGCAATTGCACATCGGGCGCTTGCGCCAGCTTTTGCGGCAGGTACAGCGGCCCGGTTTGTCCGCAGCCTGCTAGATTCAGCACGCCGGCCAACGCCAGTAATGTGGCGAGCCAATTTTTTGAGATTTTCAACATGGTGAAATTGTAATGACCGACCTTGAGTTCCTGGACCGCGCCGAATCCCTGCTGCAAGCGCTGGAGTCGCAATGTGACCTTCTGAACGATCGCAGCGACGTGGACATCGATAACCAGCGCGTAGGCGGCATGGTGACGCTCACCTTCGCCAACCGCAGCCAAATCATTGTGAACCTGCAAAAGCCGCTGCAAGAGGTGTGGATGGCGGCACGTTCGGGCGGCTACCACTACCGCTGGGCGGACGGCACCTGGCAAGACACCAAAGGTCAGGGGGAGTTTTTCGCGGCGCTGACCCGCGACGCCAGTGCGCAGGCGGGGCTGGATTTGCACTTTAGTGCTTGACCGCTCAGTTGCGAAACAGGTCCAGTATCGATTTTTGCTCTTCAGCGGCCGTTGGCGCACGGGTCGGGCCTGTGGCGCCCGGTTTATCGCCTGTCGCGCCCAGGGCGCCTATGCCGGTATTTTTGGCGAATTCTTCGTAATACCACTCGTTGTTCAGGCGCACCAGTCCTTCGGGCGGTTCGGGCTCGGTCACTTCTACGTTTTTGAGCGCCGTCTCCATGAAGCTGATCCACACCGGCAAGCTTAAGCCGCCACCCGTTTCGCGGTCGCCCAGCTTGCGCGGCGTGTCGTAGCCGATCCATGTCACCGCCGCCAAGGTGGGTTGGTAGCCTGCGAACCAGGCGTCCATGGAGTCGTTGGTGGTGCCGGTCTTGCCGTATATATCAGGTCGTTTCAGGGTGGCCTGCGCGCGCGCAGCGGTGCCGGTGCGCGTGACCTCTTGCAGCAAGCTGCTCATCATGAAGGCATTGCGCGGCTCAATGGCTCGGTTGGCCTCGCCGGCAATGGGCGCCGTGGTCTCTACCAGGACCTTGCCGCGCTGCTCGCTGACCTTGGAAATCAACCAGGGGCTAACCCGAAAGCCCCCGTTGGCGAAGACCGCGTAGCCGGTGGCCAATTGCATGGGCGTGACCGAACCCGCTCCGAGCGCCATGGTCAGGTAAGGCGGGTGCTTCTCGGCGTCAAAGCCAAAGCGGCTGATCCATTCCTGGGCATACGAGGTACCAATGGATTGCAATATCTGGATGGAAATCATGTTCTTGGACTTGGCCAGCGCACGGCGCAGGCTCATCGGACCTTCGAAGGTTCCGTCGTAATTTTTTGGCTCCCAGGGTTGGCCACCGGTCACCCCCGCATCAAAAAACAAAGGCGCGTCGTTGATGACCGTCGAGGCGGTAAAGCCCTTTTCCAACGCTGCGGAATAAATAAACGGCTTGAAACTAGAGCCTGGTTGGCGCCAGGCTTGCGTGACGTGGTTGAACTTGTTTTTACCGAAGTCAAACCCACCGACCAAGGCCTTAATCGCCCCGTCGCGCGGATCGAGGGCGAAAAATGCGCCCTCTACTTCAGGCAACTGGGTGATTTCCCACGTCCCTTTGCTGGTCTTGACCACCCGGATGACCGCACCGGGCCGGATGCGGATGTTGGGAGCGGCTTTTTCTGACAGGCCGGACTGCGCCGGTTTGAGATCATCGCCTGTAATCTCTAGCCGCTCAGCACCTTGGCGTTGCGCCACGATGCGTTTGGCTTCGGCCTGGATGACGACGGCAGACAGCACATCGCCATTGTCTGGATGCTCGTCGAGCACTTCGTCGACCGCGTCCTCCACCTCTTGCAGATCCTTAGGCAGGGTGATGAACTTCTCCGGTCCCCGGTAGATCTGGCGCCGCTCAAAGTCCATGATGCCCTGGCGCAAGGCCTTGTAGGCCGCCTCTTGATGCGCGCTGACCAGCGTGGTGCGCACGTCCAGACCACGGGTATAGGTTTCATCGCCATATTGGCCGTACATCAACTGGCGCACCATTTCGGCCACGTATTCCGCATGCACCTGGGGTCGGTTAGCTGCGGTTTTCACCTGCAAAACTTCTTTCTTTGCCGCTTCGGCTTCGGCCGCTGAAATAAATCCGTTTTCGAACATGCGCTCGATGATGTACTGCTGCCG
>CAMDKE010000098.1 GCA_945901215.1 Comamonas sp. lk | reverse complement strand
CGGACTCCAGGATGTAGCCGGCAATATGCGCATCCTGGTCGGTGACGCCTTGAATCGCGTCGATGAGGAGTAACACCACGTTGGCCGACTCAATGGCCTGCAGGGTCTTGACGACCGAAAACTTTTCAATCGCTTCGAATACCTTGCCTTTGCGCCGCAGTCCGGCCGTATCGATAAGCTCAAACTTTTGACCGCCGCGCTCAAAAGGTACCGCAATCGCGTCCCGCGTAGTACCGGGCAGGTCGAATGCGACCAATCGTTCCTCACCGAGCCAGGTGTTGATCAGCGTGGACTTGCCCACATTGGGCCGTCCCGCCACCGCTAATTTAATGGTTCCCGGGGCGGTTTCTTCTTCGGTCGCTTCCATGGCCAATGCCAGTGGTGCAAGCACCTGGTCGATTAATGGCTTGATGCCTTGTCCGTGGGCTGCAGAAATAGGAATTACCGCACCCAACCCGAGCTCAAAAAATTCGCTGAAGTGCACGCCGTCGGTAAGACCCTCGGCCTTGTTGGCCACCACAAAGGCCGATTTACCCAAACGGCGAAGGTACTTGGCAATTTCGTGGTCTTGCGCCGACACTCCGCCGCGTGCGTCTACCACGAACAACACGACGTCCGCTTCAGCCACGGCCTGTCGGGTTTGCTTGGCCATTTCTTTGTAAATACCGTCTACGGCATCGGGTTCAAAACCGCCGGTATCGACCACGATGAACTCGCTTTTTCCGTGCTTGGCGTTGCCATAGTGGCGGTCACGTGTAAGGCCGGCGTAGTCAGCGACGATAGCGTCACGCGTTTTGGTCAAACGATTGAACAGGGTAGATTTGCCCACATTGGGTCTACCGACCAGGGCGATAACAGGTTTCATGGATGGAAAAAAGTGCCTATTAATTAAGGCCGAAACCCAATCACCGCACCACGTTGCGTGACCACAACCCAGGTATCTGCGACCCAAATCGGGCTGCCGATAACGGGTGAGCCGTCCGTTGCCAAGCGCCCAAGAAGCGTCCCGTCTTGCAATGACAGGAAGTGGACAAAGCCCTCGGCATCACCCAACGCCAGGGCTGCGTTTGCCGCGAGCGGAGTGCTGAGCCCGCGAAAACGCAAGCGCTCATTGACCCACAGACGCTCACCGTCCGAGCGCCTCCAAGCAACCACCTTGCCGTCACTCTCAGTCCCAAAAACAGCAGCTGTAGTGCCAGCCAAGCCGGTTGCGCCAGATGCCGGCTTGGTCCAGCGGGTTTTGCCAGTCGCGGTGTCCACACAGGCCACGGCGGTTTGAAAAGCCCGCAGGCACAGATCGTCTCCCACGCGGCTGGTTCCAGCGACCAGATCCACCAGGCGTTCGACCTCGTTCACGCCACGCCCAACCGCGACAGAAACATCCCACCGAACGGAGCCATTCTGCGGGCTCATGCCAACTAAGCGGCCGCTCTGGCTGGTTACCAGCGTATCGCCCATGGCCATCAAAATGCCGGCCTGCCCCAAGAGCAAAGATTCACCGGGCCGCTGCTGGGTCCACAGCTTGCGCCCTGTACTGGCGTCAAAAGCCAGTACGGTGCGGTCCGCTGAGACTAGAAACACGCGGGCCCCAGCCACCAAGGGTGCGGTTAAGGTGACAGAGGCGAGCTTTTGACGCCAAATTTCTTTGGCTTCGCGCAACACCACCAGGTAGTTTTCTCGGGTCACTACGGCTACATACTCGCCATCCGTTCCAACACCCGCGCTAAGAGCTGCTCCCAATGTAGCGCGCCAGGTCACTTGGCCCGATGTCGCATCGACGGCCGTGATGTCACCCTGAGAAGACGCCGTAATCACACGATCGCCAACCACTCGCATCGCTAGTGGGGCGGCACTGGGGCCGGACATCACACGCCAAACCTCTTTTACGCGCAGGGTGTTCGGGTTGGCTTCCAATGCGGTGGGTTTGGGCTTTTCAGTCCCCGCACAGGCCAAAAGTCCCGTGGCTATGAACAAACAGGCAGCCATCCGCATGAGCGCAGGCTTAGAAAAACAAAGAAACATCAGGGCTTGCCTTTCGAGCCAGCTTTGCTTTCAAGCCCCACATCCGTCTGGGGGTCAACACCCAAGGCGTTGAGTTTGACAAGAAGCAAGCGTTGATAAGGCACATCGGCGGGTAGCTTTTTGTAGGCCCGCAAATAGGCCTCCTTGGCCTCGGCTTTTTTGTCCTGAAGCACCAAAACGTCACCCAAACGATCCGCGACCAAGGCGGAGAAAGCCTCGTTTTTCACCCCATCCAAGGCCTTAATGGCCTCGGGGTAGGCCTTGGTGTCCAAATACACATTGGCCAAGCGCAGCCGAGCTATTGCTGCATAACCTTCATCGCCGGTCTTGTCTGCGACCCATTGCAAGACCGCTTTGGCTGCATCAGGGTTTGCCGCATCAGCTGCCATTTTTCCCAGCGCCAAGCCGGCCTGGTGGGTGTAGGTGGAGCCAGCGTAGCGCTCTTGCATATCTGCAAAAGTCCGTTGCGCCTTGACCAAATCGCCACTCGCCAAGGATTTCCCCATTTCATCAAACATCGCAGCGGCCTGCACCGCCTGACTACGCTGCCAGTAGTGGTATCCGTTCCACGCAGCCACCGATGCCAAGACTGCCACGAAGACCCAGGTGATCAGGTTGCCATACTGGTTCCAAAAATGCTTGATTTGGTCGAGCTGTTCTTGTTCTTCGAGGTCGAGTTGATTTGCCATGGCAGTATCCGTTTTAAGCGTTGGATTGTAGGCTCTTGCCCCAATCGGCCCATTGGTCCAGTGCCAACGTGCGCTGGGGTTGCGCCGGGTCGCGCAGGGCTTTGACGGTGACACAACCCAACGCCAGTTCATCGGCGCCGAACACCAGCGCGTAACGTGCGCCGGAAGCGTCAGCTTTCTTAAATTGCGACTTCATGCTGGCCATCCCGGACTCGCCACTGGCGTGCATAAGCACCGACACCCCAGCGCCACGCAAATGTTGCAGGCAGGCAGCGGCCTTTGGCAAGGCCGACATGTCGGGGATGACCGCATAGACGTCGAGCACTGGCATCGCAAGCGACTCCTCTTGCGCACGCAATAACTCAAGCACCCGCTCGATGCCCATGGCCCATCCCACCGCGGGCGCAGGCTTGCCACCGATTTGCTCGATCAAATAGTCGTAGCGCCCACCGCCGCAAATAGTGCCTTGGGAGCCTAACTGGGTGGTTACAAACTCAAAAACCGTGAGGTTGTAGTAATCCATGCCGCGCACCAAGCGCGGGTTCATCGAATAGGGAACCCGGTTAGCGTCCAGAATGGCCAAAACCGTGCCCAAATGCGATTTGGACGCCTCGCCCAGAAAATCTATCAGCTTTGGCGCGGCCTCAATCACTTCCTGCATCGCGAGGTTCTTGCTGTCGAGCAGGCGCAGCGGGTTGAGGTGCAGGCGTCGGCGCGATTCGGGGTCCAACACATCGGCGTGCGCCTCAAAATGGGCAATCAGTGCTGCGCGATGCAAATTGCGCTCATCGGGCTGGCCCAAGCTGTTGATTTGCAGCTCCACACCGCCAATGCCCAGTTCTTTCCACAGTGCGTGCGCCATCAGAATCAATTCGGCGTCCACCTCGGGCCCGCCAAATCCCAGCGCCTCGGCACCCACCTGGTGAAACTGACGGTAGCGTCCACGCTGGGGCCGCTCGTGGCGGAACATGGGGCCAAAGTAGTACAGACGTTTTCCGCCGTTGTAGAGCAGCGTGTGTTCGACCACGGCGCGCACCACGCCAGCTGTGTTTTCGGGTCGCAGCGTCAGTTGCTCTCCATTGAGCCGGTCCTCAAACGAATACATCTCTTTTTCGACGATGTCGGTCACCTCCCCCAGGCCGCGCACGAACAAGGCAGTGGGCTCGACGATGGGGGTGCGGATATTCTCGTAGGCATAGCGGCGCATCAGCGCGCGCACGCGCTCTTCGAACGCCTCCCAGCGCGCGGAGTCCGGCGGCAGTATGTCGTTCATGCCTTTAACGGCCATGAGTTTTTCCGCCTTGCGTGGCGCATTCGATTCGGTCATGTGCGGGGTCAGGTGGGCGATTGCGTTGCCGCTGCGCCAAAACGTTGCTGGATGTAGTTCTCGACCACCGCCTGAAAGTCGGTGGCAATGGCGTCGCCGCGCAAGGTCATGCGCTTTTCGCCGTCTATGAATACCGGCGCTGCCGGTGCCTCGCCGGTGCCGGGAAGACTGATGCCAATATCGGCGTGCTTGCTTTCACCGGGGCCGTTGACGATACAGCCCATCACCGCCACTTTAAGGGTCTCAACGCCAGGGTAGCGATCGCGCCACACCGGCATTTGCTCACGCAGAAAATTATCAATTTGCTGCGTCAGCTCCTGGAAGGTTGTGCTGGTAGTGCGCCCGCATCCCGGGCAGGCGGTCACACTGGGCACAAAGGAGCGCAAGCCCAAGGCCTGCAAAATTTCGGCTGCCACCACCACTTCCTGGTTGCGCGACTCTCCGGGCGCAGGTGTAAGTGAGACACGGATCGTGTCGCCAATGCCTTCTTGCAGCAATACCGCCAGCGCCGCGCTAGACGCCACCGTGCCCTTGGTGCCCATGCCGGCCTCGGTCAGGCCCAAATGCAAAGGATAGCGGGTGGTACGGCCCAGTTCCCGGTAGACCGCGATCAGATCCTGCACGCCACTGACCTTGCAGGAAATAATGATCTGGCTGGCCTGCATGCCCATGGACTGCGCCAACTCGGCTGAGCCGATGGCCGAACTGATCAGCGCTTGGTACATCACTTGTTTCACGCCCAGTGGCATGGCCAACTGGGCATTACTGTCCATCAAACTGGCCAGCAATTCCTGGTCCAGGCTGCCCCAATTCACGCCAATGCGCACTGGCTTGTCCCAGCGTAGCGCGGCCTCGATCATTTGGCCGAACTGGCGGTCTTTTTTGTCACCCTTGCCCACGTTACCGGGGTTGATGCGGTATTTGGACAAGGCCTGCGCGCAGTCGGGATAGTCGGTTAACAGGCGATGGCCATTGAAATGAAAGTCGCCAACCAAAGGCACGGATACGCCCATACGGTCCAACTGTTCTCGAATGTAGGGCACAGCCTGCGCCGCCTCGGGTGTGTTTACTGTGATACGCACCATCTCCGAGCCAGCCAGTGCAAGCTCCTTGACCTGGATGGCAGTGCCGATGGCATCCACTGTGTCGGTGTTGGTCATGGACTGGATGCGCACCGGCGCACCACCGCCTATGGTCACCACAGTGTCGTTCCAAACCACCCGGGCCTGAAGGCTATTTCGCACAAGCACCGCCGCAGACTCTAGCGCCTTATCGTGTTTCATCATTGCACCTTGAACCTTGCCACATTGTCCGGGCCAGAAGCTTCCAGATTGAGCACTTTGCCACGGAATTCCACCACGGTGAGATCGACTTTTCCCACCACCACCGACAGCGGAAGGTCACCCGACGCGACCACCGCTTCATCTGCCACCAGCGTTCGGCGAAGCAATATATCGCCCTTTGCATCGCGTACCTCGATCCAAGTCGCGCCTTTGGCCACAAAGCGCAGCAAAGGCGTTGCTGCAGCCTGTGCACTGGCGCCGTTTGCCGGCGTTGCGCCGGGCTCAGCAGCCGCCGCTTTTGCTTCAGTGGAATCCGATTCCGGGGGAGCCAGGACTTCAGCCTGTGGGCCGGCGGCCTCTTGGACCAAGGGTTCAACGCCCTGAGGCACATCGACTTCAACCTGCCAAAAACTCTGGATGGTGGTTTCGATAGCGGGCGCGAAGAACAATACCACCGCGCCCAAGACGAGTACACCAGCCAACCAAGAAAGCTGCATTGGGAGCGCGCCGTCGCCTTGGCGCATCGCGAGCCGCTTACTGCGAAAACCCACCGGCGCTTGCGCAGCCCGTTCTAAGAAATGGGCCCGTTCGGGCTGTGGCAATCGGGACAGCAACTGCTCCGTATCCATGCCCAAATGGCGACCCACACTAGCGGCCACCGCCCGCACCACCATCGTGTTGGGCCATTGGTCAAACCGGTCTTGCTCCAAGGCCAGCAGGCGGTGCACCGGGATCTTCAGACGGCCCGACAGCACTTCCAAGGTGAGCCCCGAAGCTTGGCGGGCCTCGGTTAGCAACTGTCCCGCAGTCTTCAGCGCCACCGGTGGCAGGGTCGTAGGGCCCGACTCCGCTCGATGCAACAAGGGAGCAACATCGTCCTGGTCATTCATCGAAAGCCCCTCGGTCCAACATCAGGCGTTCACGGGTGTCTGCAAAGCGCGATCGCAAAGCGGCAGACGCGGCCTCAACTCCCTGGGAATTACCCGTCGCCCGCGCCAGTTTGGCGCCAAGCCACAGCGACTCGGCGTTAGCCAGTGGCGAGTTGTTCAAGCGCTGCAGATAGCGCTGCGCCTCGGAGTACAGGCTCTGCTTAAAAAATTGCAAGGCCAGGTTGTAGGCCACCACCGGATTGTCCGGGTCAATTTGGTAGGCGCGCAACAAGCTCGCCTCGGCATCACGGGCGCGCCCGGCGTTAGCCTGGCAAAGGCCCTGAACCATCCAGGTTTTGGACTGGTCCGGGTACGTTGGCTGGGCCAGCGCGGAGGAAAACTGAGCCAAGGCCTCGTTGGTTCGACCCTGGTTGCAAAGCATAAAGCCATAGTTGTGGCGCACGGTGGCAGCATTGGGACTCAGTGAAAGCGCCCGGCGAAAACTGTCCTCGGCCAAGTCCGCCTCGTTGAGTCGCATATAGACCAACGCCCGCAGGCTAAAAGCTTCATACAAGCCCGAATCCGCCGCAATCGACTGTTTGAGCTCATCGAGGGCAATCGCGGTCTTGCCTTCGTTGAAATAGTTCACTGCAAGCTCGAGTCGAATGCGCGCGCGCTTGCGGTTTTCAGTTTCATCCGACACCGTCGCAAGATCGGCCTTGTCGGAACGTGCCGCCGTAGAGCATGCAACCAAACCTCCCCACACCATCAGCAAGCCCATAAAGCAAAGCAGGCAGGCACGCCTGCCCGTCCATCCATACGAGGGTGCTGGCCGGTGGCTCAAAAAAAAGCGCGCGCGCATCGGCTTAGTCCACCAGCGCAGCAACAGCTGCAAGACCCCGGCCCGGCCACGGTGCGCTGCGCTGCTTGTGCATGCGCACCACCACGCCGGTGCGGTCTTGCACGTCACCGGCCAACTGGCCGCAGGCGGCGGCAATGTCGTCACCGCGCGTCTTGCGCACGGTGGTAACGACGCCAGCGCGGCTCAACACCTCAGAAAAAGCCTGCACCCGCGCCGCAGACGACCGGGTCAAGCCCGAGGCCGCAAACGGGTTGAAGGGAATCAGATTGAGCTTGCACCAATTCAGGTTGCCGCCCGAGGTGCGCAAGAGCTCAACCAACTGCGCAGCCAGTTCGGGCGTGTCATTGACGCCCTCAAGCATGCAGTACTCCAACGTTATGAAGTCGCGCGGCGCCACCGCCAGGTAGCGCACGCAGGCCTGCAGCAGCTCGGCAATCGGGTATTTTTTGTTCAGCGGCACCAGGCTTTCACGCAAGGCGTCATGGGGCGCATGCAAGGACACCGCCAAGGCCACCGGGCAGTCTTGGCCCAGCCGGTCCATCATCGGCACCATGCCAGAAGTCGACACCGTAACGCGGCGGCGCGACAGGCCGTAGGCCTGGTCGTCAAGCATCACCTTGAGGGCGGGCACGAGTTCGGTGTAGTTTTGCAAGGGCTCGCCCATGCCCATCATCACCACGTTGGAGATGATGCGCTCATCACGCCCCAGGTGTTTACGCAAAAAGTGCTCGGCAAACCAGAGTTGCGAGACGATTTCTCCCGACATCAGATTGCGGCTAAAACCCTGGTGGCCCGTGCTGCAAAAGCGGCAGCCCACAGCGCAGCCGGCCTGGGACGAGATACACAGAGTGCCACGGTCAGATTCGGGGATAAAAACGGCTTCTACTGCGTCGCCTGCGCCCACGTCAAACAGCCATTTGATGGTGCCGTCGCTGGATTCGTGCTGAGAAATCACCGTAAGCGGAGCAACCGTAGCGCAGGTCTTGAGTTTTTCGCGCAAGGACTTGGCCAGGTCGGTCATGGCGTCAAAGTCGGACGCGCCTTTTTGGTGGATCCAGCGAAACAGCTGGACCGCGCGGAAACGCTTCTCGCCTAGACGCTCACAAAAAAGGGCCAAGCCCTCGAGGTCATAGTCGAGAAGATTGGCCGCCATGGTGCAAATTAACGCGAATAAACGTTCATGCCAGCGAAGAAGAAAGCGATCTCAACGGCAGCGGTTTCTGCGGCATCCGAGCCATGAACAGCGTTGGCGTCGATGCTGTCGGCGAAATCAGCGCGGATGGTGCCAGGGGCGGCTTTCTTGGGGTCGGTAGCGCCCATCAGGTCGCGGTGGGTCAGGATGGCATTTTCGCCTTCCAGGGCCTGGATCATCACCGGGCCGGAGATCATGAACTCGACCAGGTCTTTGAAAAAGGGACGGGCTTTGTGTACCGCGTAGAAGGCCTCGGCTTCACCGCGCGACAAATGGGCCATGCGCGCAGCCACCACTTTGAGGCCAGCACTTTCAAAACGGGCGTAAATTTGACCAATCACGTTTTTGGCCACTGCGTCGGGCTTGATGATGGAGAGTGTGCGTTCGATAGCCATGGTGTTACTTCAACCTTCGTAATGAATGATTCGCCACCCTGCGTGGCAAAGCGTGCGAGTTTAGCAGTTAGCCCTAGCGGCTGCGCCCCGTGCGGCGTTGGCCACCGGGGCCGCTGCGCTGGCGCTGAGCCTCTTGTTTTCGCTGGCGTGACAGGCTGTCGGCGCCAATGTAGCCCACCGATGTTTTCAGGGGATCGGGCTGCGCTGCGCCGCCGCTCGTTTTGCCCGACGCGAAAGGGGCGCCACT
>CAMDKE010000097.1 GCA_945901215.1 Comamonas sp. lk | reverse complement strand
CCCAGCCATTCCATTTCCTGGAACGGCGTGATGGTGGGTGGCGTCGACACCTTGGGAAAACTTACGCGGTAGCCGTAGTAGCTCAGGGCAGTGGCCAGCAAGGTAATGCCCAGGCCCGATACATGCTGGGACAGCGCCAGCACCACGGTTAAGAAGGCATGCAGCAAGCCCAGCACCGAGCCCGTGAGCGCAGCCACGAGCACGCCACCCCACAGCGGCAAGCCTGCATGCACCGACAGCCAACCGGTAAACGCACCCGCGACCATGATGCCTTCAATACCCAGATTCAACACCCCCGCGCGCTCGCACAGCAGCACGCCCAAGGTGCCGAGAATGAGCGGCGTCGCAATGCGCAGCACTGCCACCCAAAATGACGGGTTGGCCAGAATGTCTAGAAACTCGTTCATCTCCAGCGCACCCGGTATTGCGTCAGCAGGGTCGCCACTAGCACCGAGATCAAGGATGCGGCCACGATCACATCGGCAATAAAGGTCGGAACGCCTACTGCGCGGCTCATGCTGTCGGCACCCACCAGCATGCCGGCCACAAACACACTAGCCACCACGACCGCCAGCGGGTGTAGCGCCGCCAGCATGGCAATCACAATGCCGCTGTAGCCATAACCCGGCGACATGTCCAGTGTGAGGTAGCTGGTGCGGCCTGCCACCTCAATGGCCCCTGCCAGCCCGGCCAGTCCGCCCGAAAGCAGGGCTACGACCACCACGGTGCGCGTAATCGACACCCCGGCAAATGCAGCGGCGCGCGGGTTGGCCCCCAGGGCGCGAATATCAAAGCCCAGCACCGTGTATTTCATGAGTGCCCACAGGGCAACTGCCAGCGCCACGGCCCATAGCAACCCCGTGTGGACACGCGTCTGTGCAATGAGTTTGGAGAGTTCCAAGTCGCCCAGTAATGCCACACTTTGGGGCCAGCCCATGGCGGTTGGGTCTTTCATGGGGCCGTCGAGCATCAGCGATACCAGCAACAAAACGATGAAATTGAGCAGCAGTGTGGTTACCACCTCGTCCACGCCCATGCGCGTTTTCATAAGCGCGGGCCCGAGCAGCAGCAGGGCTCCGGCCAAGGCAGCGGCCAGCATCATCAACACAAACAAGACTGCCGGCGGCAAGTCCCAGCTGCCACCGCCGTGCATGCCACCCACCGCCACCGCCGCCAGCGCACCCACATACAGCTGCCCCTCGGCGCCAATATTGAAAAGCCTCGCCTTAAAGGCCACTGTTGCCGCCAAGCCGGTAAGCATGAGGGGGATGGCGCGCGTAAGGGTTTCGCTTAGCGCAAACACCGAGCCATAGGCGCCTTGAAGCAGCAGTGCATAGGTCTGGCCGACCGGTGCTCCAGCCCACAGCACCAGCAGCGCGCTGACCAGCAGGGTAAATGCGACCGCTCCAATCGGGGCCAGCACCAGCGCCAGCGCCGAACTGTGAGGGCGTTTCTCAAGCCGCATGTGTCATACCTTCTGCACCGGCCATTGCCAGGCCAATGGATTCGCGGCTCCAGTCGAGCGCAGGCTTGGCTTGGCTCAAATGGCCGCCATGCATCACTGCCACGCGATCGCCCAGTGTGAGCACCTCGTCCAGATCGTCGGATATGAGCAGCACAGCCGCGCCGGCATCGCGCGCCGCAATGAGCTGTTGCTGCACATAGGCTACGGCGCCAATATCCAGACCCCAGGTGGGCTGGTGGGCCACGATCAGCTTGGGGGTGAACGCCGCATTGTCGGGTTCAACCAGGCTGCCTGGGTGCATCAACGCACGCCCTAAGACAAGCTTTTGCATATTGCCGCCCGAGAGTGAGCGCGCCGCCGTGTTGGGGCCGCCGCCGCGTACGTCGAAGTGCGTGATGACCGCTTTCGCATAGGCTTGGGCTGCACTGCGCCTGACCCAGGACGCGCGCGAAAAAGCGCCGCTGCGCAGGCGCTCAGACACGGCGTTTTCCCACACCGGCAAATCGCCAACCAGGCCCACGCCGTGCCGGTCCTCGGGAATGCGGGCCACGCCCAGCGCGACCAGTTCCGAAGGAATCTGCGGAAATGGCCGGCCCATTAATTCAATGCGCCCGCCCGTGGTGCGGCGCGTACCGCACAGCACCTCGGCCAGCGCCACCTGGCCATTGCCGGAGACGCCGGCAATGGCGACAATCTCGCCGCTGTGCAAGGTGAGTGAGGCACTGTTGAGCCACTCGCGCGCCTGCGCGGTACTAACGTTTTGCAGCACACACACGGCTTCGCCCGTGTGTTGTGACGCCTTGCGCTGCGGTGGGCTTACCGCGTGGCCCACCATCCACTGTGCCAGTTGCGCCTGCGTAGTGCCATGGGCGTCGGCCTGGGCCACTAGCTTGCCTGCGCGCAGCACAGCGACTCGGTTAGACACCTTTAGTACTTCAACCAGTTTGTGGCTGATGAAAATGATCGACAGGCCTTGTGCCACCATCTGTGACAGCACTGCAAACAGCGCTTCACTTTCTTGGGGCGTGAGCACGGCGGTGGGCTCGTCCAGAATCAAAATACGCGCCCCCCGGTACAAGGCCTTCAGTATCTCGACCCGCTGGCGCTCGCCCACCGACAGCTTGCCCACCAGCGCGTCAGAGTCTACGCCCAGGCCAAAGCGCTCGCCCACTTGCGCCAGTTTTGCCCGTGCTGCTGCCCTGCGTGTCAGGGGCTGCCACAGTGACTCTGAACCCATCATCACGTTGTCCAGAACGCTCAGGTTGTCGGCCAGTGTGAAATGCTGGTGCACCATGCCAATGCCAGCGGCCAGTGCCGCCTTGGGGTCGCCCGCAGGCAAGGGCTTTCCAAACACGGTGATGGTTCCGGCGTCGGCCGTGTAATGGCCAAATAAGATGGAAACCAGTGTTGATTTGCCGGCGCCGTTTTCGCCCAAAAGCGCCAAAATTTCGCCCGCCTTGAGGTCGAGCGAAATGGCGTCATTGGCCACCAAATTGCCAAAACGTTTGCTGATGTTTGAGAGTGAAAGAACGGGATCGCTCATAAAAAACACACCCCGTGGTGTGGGGTGTGTTTCTGGTTGCAGTCAGCTCAGCGCACCTGTCATTTGGCGGTGGACTTGGGCTGGTTATCGTCCACCTTGACTGTGAACTTTCCTTCCAGGATAGCCTTTTCTTTGGCCGTCATCTTGGCCACGATATCGGCGGGCACTTTCTTCTCAAACGTGCCCAATGGCGCCAGGGACGAGCCCTTGTATTTCATCATCGAATACTGGCCGTAGTCTTCGGCAGTGAACTTGCCTTCTTTCACCAGCTTGATGGCGCGATCAGCCGATGGCTCAAAGTGCCACATGGCCGAGGCCACCACGGTGTCGGGGTACTGGGCCTGGGTGTTGATCACGTTGCCAATGGCCAGCTTGCCTTTTTCCTTGGCCGCGTCCGAGACGCCAAAGCGCTCGGCATACAGCACGTCAGCACCCTTGTCGATCATGGCAAATGCAGCTTCTTTGGCCTTGGGTGGGTCAAACCAGCTGTTGATAAAGCTCACGCTGAATTCGATTTTTGGGTTGACCTCTAAGGCACCCGCCATAAAGGCATTCATCAGGCGGTTGACTTCTGGAATAGGAAAGCCCCCGACCATGCCAATTTTGTTGCTCTTGGTCATTCCGCCAGCGACCATGCCAGACAGGTACGCAGGCTCTTGGATGTAATTGTCAAATACGCTGAAGTTAGGCGCTGCGGGTTTACCGCTTGATCCCATGAGGAACGACACTTTGGGGAAGTCTTTGGCGACCTTGCGAGCCGCAGCTTCGACTGCGAAGGCTTCACCCACGATCAGTGTGTTGCCGGCCGTGGCGTACTCGCGCATCACGCGCTCGTAGTCGGCATTGGACACGTTTTCGCTGGCTTTGTATTCGATATCGCCACGTGCTTCTGCTGCTTTGAGCGCGGTGTGCAGACGCCCGGCCCATTGCTGCTCGAAGGGCACGGTATAAATACCTGCGACTTTGGGCTTGGCTTGTGCCTGCGCCAAGCCAGGCGCCATCAAGCAAACACTTGCCAGCGCAGCCAGAGCCACGGTGTTACGGCGGGAAATTTTTAGGGACATAGATTCTCCAAGGTAAAAACACTAGCAAAACAAACGCTGCTTCAGCAGCCACTGACAAGGGCGAAACGCCCGTTGATTTTTTCGTTACCGATCTTTCAGGTGCCCGCACGCTCCAGCATCGCGTGTAACAGCACATTGCAGCCTGCCGAGATGTGCTCGGGCTTGGCGTCTTCAATCTCGTTGTGGCTGATGCCGTCCTTGCAGGGGATAAAAATCATGCCGCTGGAGGCCAGCTTGGACATGTACACCGCGTCGTGCCCTGCGCCCGAGACCACCGGCATGTTCGAGTAGCCCAGCTTGGCCGCTGCGCGGGCCACGGCCTCAATGCAGTCGGCATGAAAGCCGATGGCCGAGTAGCTGGATACCAGCTCGATCTTCACGTCCAGCCCGGTCTGGGCGGCCATGCGCGCGGCAAAGGCTTTCACTTCGTCGGCCATCTGGTCCACCAGTGCGTCAGTGGCGTTGCGCAGGTCGATGCTGAACTTGACGCGCCCCGGAATCACGTTGCGGCTGTTGGGGTGCACCTGCACCATGCCCACGGTGCCCCGGCCATGCGGCGCGTGGCGCAGGGCGCTGGCCACTACCTCTTGCATGATGTGCGTGGCTACCTGCAGAGCGTCGCGGCGCAGCGCCATGGGCGTGGGGCCGGCGTGGGCTTCCATGCCGGTCACGGTGCAGTCAAACCAACGGATACCCAATACGCCTTGGACCACGCCGATGGTGATGTCGTTGTCCTCTAGCACTGGGCCTTGTTCGATGTGCGTCTCAAAATACGCGCCAATCGGGTGGTCGCCGGGTTCTTGGTCCCCTATGTAGCCGATCCGCGCCAGCTCAGCCTCCACGCTCTTGCCCTCGGTGTCGGTGGCCGCGTACGCATGCTCCAGCGTAAAGGCTTTGGCAAACACGCCCGAGCCCATCATCACCGGCACAAAGCGCGAGCCTTCTTCGTTGGTCCAAAACGCCACCTCAATCGGCGCCTCGGTTTCAATCCCCAAGTCGTTCAGGGTGCG
Organism: Comamonas sp. lk; assembly: GCA_945901215.1. Taxonomy (GTDB): domain Bacteria; phylum Pseudomonadota; class Gammaproteobacteria; order Burkholderiales; family Burkholderiaceae_C; genus Allorhodoferax. The sequence goes on along the minus strand of CAMDKE010000097.1, from coordinate 3,858 downwards.
CACCACTTCAATACCGGCCAGTACGCCGTAGTTGCCATCAAACTTGCCGCCGGTGGGCTGGGTGTCGATGTGGCTGCCGGTCATGATGGGTGGCAAGCTGTTGTTGCGCCCGGCGCGGCGCATAAAGCCGTTGCCGATTTTGTCGATGGTGACGGTCATGCCCGCCTCGCGCGCCCAGCGGGTGACCAGATCGCGCCCCTGCTTGTCCAGGTCGGTGAGCGTCAAGCGACAGACGCCGCCTTTTTGGGTCGCGCCGATTTGCGCCAACTCCATCAGCGACGCCCACAAGCGTTCGCCGTTGATACGAATGGTAGAAATGTCCACGGTTGTTGCAGTCATGTTGGTTTCCTCAAAAATTGGTCATTGCAAGGCAGACCGATGTTCAGCCTAAATCCAAAAAAGCACCGAGCCGTAAAAGCGCAGCCGAAGTGACGCCACCAAATGGGCTGTTAAAACTCCCCTTGCCCCCACTGGGGGTAAGGGGCTGGGGGATGGGGGCAAACACCAGCATCACCGAACCACAGCCGAAGGCCTCAAAGCTTCAGCCCGCAAGCGCGACGCTGCAAAATTCGAGCTAAACGCCGGCCGCTTCACATACTGCCCCGCACCACGCACCGCTCTCAAATCCCCCTGGACAAACACCAATTCGCCCCGGCTGATAGTGTGGCTAGGAATACCCCGCACGGTCCGACCCTCAAAAATATTGAAGTCGCCTTTGCTGTGCTGGGTCGCCGCCGACAAAGTCTTGGTGCCCGCCGGGTCCCACACCACCAGGTCGGCGTCGGCGCCCACCGAAACACTGCCCTTTTGTGGGTAGAGGTTGAACAGCTTGGCGGTGTTGGCTGAGGTAATGGCCACAAACTCGCTGGGCGTGAGGCGCCCGGTGTTCACACCGGCGTCCCATATCACCGCCAGGCGCTCTTCCACGCCGCCGCATCCGTTGGGGATTTTGGAGAAATCGTCTTTGCCCGCCGCCTTTTGCGCAGCACAGAACGTGCAGTGGTCGGTGGCGGTGGTGTGCAGGTTGCCGCTTTGCAGGCCGCGCCACAAAAACTCCTGGTTTTCTTTGCTGCGAAAGGGCGGGCTCATTACGTGGGCCGCCGCGGTGGCAAAGTCTGGGTGGCGGTAGACGCTGTCGTCCACCACCAAGTGACCCGCCAGCACTTCGCCGTAGACGCGCTGGCCCCGCGAGCGGGCGCGGGCAATCGCCTCAGCCGACTCAATGCAACTCACATGGACCACATAAATTGGCACATTGAGCACATCGGCAATCGCAATGGCGCGGTTGGCGGCTTCGCCTTCGACCATGGGCGGGCGCGACAGCGGGTGGCCTTCGGGGCCGGTGATGCCCATGTCGGCGACCTGTTTTTGTAGCAAATACACCAACTCACCGTTCTCAGCGTGCACCGTGGGCATGGCGCCGAGTTCGAGTGCGCGTTTGAAGCTGTTTACCAGCGTTTCGTCATCGCACATGATGGCGTTTTTGTAGGCCATAAAGTGCTTGAAGCTGTTCACGCCCTCGTTTTGCACCAGCGTACCCATCTCTTGGCGCACCTGCTCGCTCCACCAGGTGATGGCCACATGAAAGCTGTAATCGCCGGCTGACTTTTCAGCCCAACCGCGCCAGTCCCGGTAGGCCTCTAGCAGGCTTTGCTGGGGGTTGGGAATCACAAAGTCGATGATGGTGGTGTTGCCCCCGGCCAAGCCCGCCGCCGTGCCGGTGTAAAAGTCGTCCATGGTGGTGGTGCCCATAAAGGGCAGTTGCATGTGCGTGTGCGGGTCAATGCCGCCGGGCATCACGTACTGGCCCAGCGCGTCCACCACGGTGGCGCCTGCGGGCACTGTGAGGTTTTCACCTACTGCGGTGATTTTTCCGTCTTGGGTCAGCACGTCGGCAACAAAGGCGCGGTCGGCGTTAACCACGGTGCCACCACGAATCAATAGGCTTGTCATAAAGAGTCCTTCAGAGGTCAATTGAAAGGGAAATGGATCAGGGCTTAGAGCGTAATGCCATTGTGAACCTAGGCGTCGGCGCGCATGGGGTTATTGGGGTGGCTGGTCCAGTCGCCGTGGGCGGCTTGCACAGGTTTGCCGGTGCGCTCGTCCATTTCGCCTGGCGAGAGGTCGCGCAGGGTGATGCAGTCGACCACCGGGCAGACGGTGACGCACAGGTTGCAGCCCACGCATTCATCGTCCTTAACTTCAAAGTGGCGTTTGCCGTCTTTGCTGGCGGTAATGGCCTGGTGCGAGGTGTCTTCGCACGCAATGTAGCAGCGCCCGCACTGGATGCAGCTGTCTTGGTTGATCACCGCTTTGGTAATGTGGTTCAGGTTCAGGTAGCGCCAGTCAGACACCGTGGGCAGCGCCTTGCCGACGATGTCGGTCACCGCCGTAAATCCCATCTCGTCCATGTAGTTCGACAGGCCGTCGGTCATCTCTTGAACGATCTTGAAGCCATAAACCATGGCCGCGGTACACACCTGCACATTACCCGCGCCCAGCGCCAGGTAGTCCAGTGCGTCGCGCCAGTTGCCCACGCCGCCTATGCCCGAGATAGGTAGGCCTGCTGTTTGCGGGTCGCGGGCAATCTCGGCCACCATGTTCAAGGCAATGGGTTTGACCGCCGGGCCGCAGTAGCCGCCGTGCGAGCCTTTGCCGCCGGTGGAAGGGCTCATGGTCAGCGAATACGGGTCCACGCCGATGATGGAGTTGATCGTGTTGATCAGCGACACCGCGTCGGCCCCGCCTTTTTTTGCAGCACGCGCGGGGTGGCGGATGTCGGTGATGTTGGGCGTGAGCTTCACGATCACCGGCAGGCGGCCGTATTGCTTGCACCACTGCGTCACCATCTCGATGTACTCGGGCACCTGGCCCACAGCCGCGCCCATGCCGCGCTCGCTCATGCCGTGCGGGCAGCCAAAGTTGAGTTCGATGCCGTCAGCGCCCGTGTCCTCCACGCGCGGCAATATAGCCTTCCACGATGCTTCCTCGCAAGGCACCATCAGCGACACCACCATGGCGCGGTCGGGCCAGAGGCGTTTGACCTCGGCAATCTCGCGTAAGTTAATTTCCAGGTCGCGGTCGGTGATGAGCTCGATGTTGTTAAACCCCATCAGCCGCCGGTCGGGCGTGTGCAGCGCGCCGTAGCGCGGGCCGCTGACGTTGACGATGGGCGGGCCCGCCTCGCCCAGCGTCTTCCAGACCACGCCACCCCAGCCGGCTTCGAAAGCGCGGTTGACGTTGTAGGCCTTGTCGGTGGGCGGCGCGGACGCCAGCCAAAACGGGTTGGGGCTGTGGATGCCCGCGAAGGAGGATTGCAAATTTGCCATGGGGTGTACTTTCGCGGGTTCAGGCGTGAATGGCTTGTTGGATGGCCGAATGGATGGAATGGGCGGCCACCTTGCCGTGCTCTACGGCTTCAACCGTCAGGTCGCGCCCGCCAAAGCGGCAGTCGCCGCCGGCCCACACCTTGGCGTGGGAGGTCTGGCCTTCGGCGTCGGTCAGGATGCGCCCACCCTTGAGTTCGAGCGCGCTGCCCAGGGGCTGGGCCACCAGGGTTTGGCCAATGGCCTTGAGCACCAGGTCCGCCTCTAGTACAAAGTGTTCGCCGGTGGCGCCCAACTTGCCGTCGGCCATGTGCATACGGCCAAATTGCACGCCGCTGATCTGGCCGCCGTCGGCCAGCAGCTGGGTTGGGCTGGCCCAATGGTGGATGTGCACGCCGTTTTCTAGTGCCCATGCCTGTTCGTGGTGCGAGGCGCCCATCTCAGACGCACCACGGCGGTACACCATGCTCACCGATTGAGCGCCCAGCTTTTTGGACTGCACGGCCGCGTCCACCGCCGTCATGCCCCCGCC
>CAMDKE010000096.1 GCA_945901215.1 Comamonas sp. lk | reverse complement strand
CGGCCCAAGTCATCGAACCAAAAGACCTGCCGCCCGAATTCGGTATTTCCAAGGTCGTTCAGGCAACGGACACTTTCCATGTTGGCGCCGCCGCGACGTTTAGCTCATTGTCGTCATCGCTAATGTCCGGCTCCGCCGACGCAGTGGTCCAGGAGCCCAGCGCAACCCTTCCCGAGGAACCGGATCTGGCCTGGCCGCAAGACCAACTCGCAGCCTTGTCGCCGCAAGCGCCCCTCACGGGCTGGGAGCTTGAACTCGAAGACGAGGCGATGCTGCTCTTGCGAAGCGGCCATGGCGATGTCTGGGACGCCTTGACACGCCGCTTTGAGGCCCGGCTGATTCAGGCGGCCCTCAATAACACGCGCGGGCGGCGCATCGAGGCGGCCAATAAACTGGGCATAGGGCGCAACACCATCACCCGAAAAATCCAGGAGCTTGGCCTGGATAAAAAAATGCACCTGCTGCCCGAAGAGGGCTAATTCCCAACCGCCTGCCAGCCAGCAGGCGCGATGGCGACTACTTGCTGTCGAAATTGCTCGCACCATCCCAGTCTGGTGCTGGAGGCTTGGCGCTAAACAGACCCACCCGCTGGGCGAACAAGTGGTAGAGGCGTTGTTCCGGGTAGGCCTGGGTCAGTTGCCCCAGCAAAGTCGCCGCCCCACTCCAGTCTTGTGCGCGGTACGCAGTCAGTGCTTGTTTCCAGTGCGTCAACTCCAGCGCCATAGTAGGCCCGATCTCGGCCGTTTTACCCACAGGCTCATAAATGGCAATCGCCTGGTCCTTGCCTTTAACGCGTACGGTGTCTACTTCGCGGCAGGTCCAGTTCGGTAGCAAGGTGCGGGTGTTTTCGCCAATCAAAATACCCACACCGTAGATTTTGGTTAAACCTTCCAGGCGAGCGCCCAGGTTCACCGCGTCTCCCATGACCGTGTAGGCCCTGCGGATTTTGGACCCCATATCCCCCACGCGCATCAGCCCTGAGTTCAGTCCAATGCCAATGTGCAAGGTGGGCCAACCCTTGGCCTGGAAGTCTCGGTTGAGCGCTTTGGCGGCTTCCTGCATGGCCAGTGCTGCGCAGGCGGCGTTGTGGGCATGCTGGGCGTCGGAAACCGGTGCGCCCCAAAAAGCCATGACGGCGTCGCCAATGTATTTGTCCAGAGTGCCATGGTGGCCATCACGTATGACTTCGCTCATGGCGGTGAGGTAGGCATTGATGAGCTCGGCCAGCGCGTTGGGGCTGAGATTCTCGGAAATCGAGGTGAAATCCCGTACATCGGCAAACAACACCGTTAACTCGCGCTCGATCGGCGACATGGTGAATGACTCGGGGTTTTCGGCCATTTTTTCGACCAACTCGGGTGGTACGTAGTGGGCAAACAGCGCCGACATGTGCCGTTTGCCGCGTGCTTCGACAAAATAGCCATAGCCCATTTGCAAGCCAAAACATGCCACCAGGCAGGCCAGCGGCGCAGCCAGGGGCAGCATGAGCTGCTGGGCCTGCAACAAGCCCATCGCCAATGCCATGGTAGCCACCAGGCACGCCACAAACAAGGCAATGGTGCGGCCCGGTTTGAGCCTGGCGCCGCCCAGCACCATGAGCGCACCCACAACCACAACCCCGAGTAATTCCAAGCCCTGTGCATAGGCCGGTGCCTGCAACAGGCGCCCGTCGAGCAAGGCCGTAATCAGATTCGCGTGCACCTCTACGCCAGGAAAGCTAACACCGGTGGGCGTAGTCACGAGGTCGGCCAGGCCCGCCGCCGAGGTGCCGATCAACACGATGCGGTTGGCCAGTTGTTCCTTGGGTACACGACCCTGTAGCACGTCCACGGCCGATACATAGGCAAAGCTATGCGCCGGGCCGCGAAAGGGCACCAAGGCGTTGAGCGCGCCGTCCACCGGCGCCTCCATGCCACCTACGGTGATTTTTTCCACCCGCCTCCCGCCTTGGCCGTAGTCGGCGCTGACCACACCCAGCGGCTCAGACCCGGTCAGTACCTGTACCACGGCTACACCCAGCGAGGGGTAGTAGCGCCCACCATGCTCCACCAGCAGGGGTACGCGTCGGGTTATGCCATCTTCATCACGCAAGGGGTTGATATGGCCTGCGCCTGCGGCATGGGCTTGTAGCTCGGGCAGCAGACCGGCATAACCCGGAAACGATTGCGCCCGCACGCCGGACAGTCCCCAAGCCGCCGGATCTATGCCTGGTGGCAAGCCCGCATGTTGCGAGGGTGAGCCGTTGTGAAAGGCGTACCCCAGTACCACGGGACCCGCTTGCAGGGACTTACCCAGTACCTGGTCAAAAGCCAGGCGGGGGCGCAACTGCTCGAGCTGTGTTGCAAATGCTGCGTCGGCTTTGAGTTCCCCTTGCGCGAGTTGCTCCAGGATATCCAGGCCCGAGGATGCGTCCTTTTCCGCCAGGATGACGTCCAAGGCGACCAGTGAAACACCGTAATCGTTAAACAAATCGGTTACCAGTGCGCCCAGGCGGTCGCGTCGCCAGGGCCAGCGGCCTTCGCCGCCACGGTCTTTCTCTTGCAGGCTTTTCTCGTCAATGTCGACCACCACGATGCGCTCGTCGAGGCTGCGCGGCGCGATAAGGTTGATACGCCAGTCGTAAAGCAAGGCCTCCATGGGGTTGAGCAAGGGCAGGCTCCACCAGGCGGCAACGTGGCCGGCGAACAGCCCCACCAGAGCCCAACCCGCCAGCGTTCGCAACCAGTGTTTGCGCATCGTGCGGGGCCTAGCGGCTCAGGTCGTCGACCTTCAAAAACACCCGGCTGTTGTCCGATCGGGCACTGCTGGAAGACACCGTGCTGTTGCCCGAGCCGCTCCAGGGGCCGCGCCCACTGACTTCCGTCCAAACGCCCAAGGGCACGCTCAGGCTGGTGGCCACCTGGCTGGCTTGGCCGCCGGCCGACGCCAGGCTCTGGCTTTGGGCAGAAAATTGCACCAGCGCGCTGTTGCCGTTGACCTTTGCGACCACGTCCAACACGGTTTTGGTGGTCGGTTTGGCGCCCGTGTTGGCGCCTTGGCGTGATGTGGGGCCTTGTGCCAGGGTCAAGGTTGCGCGTTCCCCCTCCATGGCGCGCAGGCGCTGCTCGGTGTTGGTGTCGCGGCTGCTGATGGAGCTCACGTCCTCGGCGTCCCCGTCGCCAAAACGAACGGATATTTGCAAGGACCTAGGCTTGGAAGGCGCCGCTTCGGTGCGCTCTGCAGCGGCCGGGTTGCTGTTCATGAATGCCGGGATGCGGGGCAAAACCTGCGGTTTTTCGCCGGGCGACATACCCATGAACCCGGCCTCGTCCTTGTTCAGGCTAACGCGACCGGAGGGGCCCTCCAGCACGGTGGAGCCCACATACACGCGGTTGTAGGTGCCCGGCGGGGTGTTGAGCTGGGCGGCAATTTGTGCAGTCGCAAAGGTCGCGTCAAACTCAGTTCCGCGGATGCCAATGGTGGCGTTGGGCGTGCTCAGCCTGTAGTCGGCGGGCGCGTTTTTTCCAATCGACCCCGTGATCTGCCGCATGGTGCCGCTGAGCAAGCTCAATGCCGCTTCGTTTTTGGGCGCACCGTGTTTGTCTGAGCGGTAGCGCTCTATTTTGAACTGGGAGCCGGGCCGCACCCAGATGGTGGCGTCGTCGAGCATGCGGATTTGCACATTCGAGTTGGCGCTGGTGGACACCGTATCACCTTCATACAGGTCGTCACCGCGCTGAGCCGGGCGCTCTTGGCCCGTGTGCTGAGAAATGCGTGCGGTACCAATCAAAACCTGAATCTTGCCAGCGGCAGCCCACACTGAGGCGACACCACTTGCCACCGTAGCGGCCAGCAACGCCCTGAAAAACATGCGCAATGCCGCGCCCCAATGCAGACGGTTGGCCATGGTCGTACCTTTTGAAAATGGGAATTTTCTCAGTTTACATGCCAAAACCGTTTGAATTGAGGCGATGGACGGGACGGGAGCCGTCCCCGCATCGTTGCGCGCGTGCTCAGCGGCTGCAGGCTATTTCCAGCACCACCGGCGCATGGTCGCTGGGGCGTTCATTTTTGCGTGGGGTTTTGTCGATCTGGCAGGCATGCGCCAAGGGTTTTAGCGCGTCGCTGACCAGTATGTGGTCTATGCGCAGGCCCCGGTTGCGCCTAAACGCTGCGTCCCGGTAGTCCCACCAGCTGTAGCTTTTGGGCGGCTGCGCAAACAGGCGGTGGCTGTCATGCAGGCCCAAGGCGATCAGGGCGCGCAGGTGATAGCGCTCCTCTTCGGTGCAATGGATCTGGTCACGCATGCCCTCGGGGTCCCACACATCCGAGTCGTCAAAAGTGATGTTGTAGTCGCCCATGAGCACCAAGTTCGGGTGTTGCTCCAACTCCTGCTTGACCCAGCCGCGCAGGCCCTTGAGCCACTCCATCTTGTACTCAAATTTGTCGCTTCCTGGCGCCTGGCCATTCGGGAAATAGGCACCAATCACCCGCGTGCCGGCAACCGTGCCACAAATCACCCGCGCCATGTCGTCGGCAAAGCCTGGGATGTTTTTCAGTACATCCACAGCCGGCGTGCGGCTCAGCAGCGCTACGCCGTTGTAGGTTTTCTGGCCAAACCACTGCGACTGGTAGCCGGCAGCCAAAAAGTCTGCAGCTGGGAATTTGTCGTCCGTCATTTTGGTTTCCTGCAAGACCAGCACGTCCACCGGGTTGGCCTGCAACCATGCCAGTACCTGTGGCAGGCGCACGGTGAGGGAGTTCACGTTCCAAGTGGCAAATTTCATGGTGATGGAGGTCGGGTTGCGGCGGGTTGGATCAGCGTCACAAACTGGTAGGCCAGCCCATTGAGCGCTATATGGCTCTCGCGCCGCGTTTCTTGCCATTCGGGGCCAAAACTCGGGGCATAAGCGTCACCTGCCACGGCCAAGTCAATTTCGGTGATTTCTGCGCTACTGGCCAGCGGCAGCGCCTGCGCGTAGATTTGCGCGCCACCGATCACCCAAGCGTCCGGGTGCGCCTCGCAAAGCGCCATGGCCTGTTGCAGTGAATGGGCCACCAACGCGCCCTCAGCTCGCCAGCCCGGTTGGCGGGTAATCACCACATTCATCCGCCCCGGTAGCGGGCGAAACTTGGGTGGCAGCGAATCCCAGGTTTTGCGTCCCATGATGACCGGGCAGCCCAGCGTGGTGCGTTTGAAGTGCGCCAGGTCTTCAGGCAAATGCCAGGGCAGGGTGCCTTGCTTGCCGATGACTCCATTGGCCGCGTGGGCAAAGATCAGGTGCAGGCGCATGGCTGCGTTCACACCGCCACGGGGGCTTTGATGGTGGGGTGGGGCGCATAGTCGCGCACTTCAAAATCTTCAAACTGGTAGTCAAAGATCGTGTTCGGGCGGCGCAAGATGTGCAAAGTGGGGTAGGGCAGGGGCGCGCGGGAGAGTTGCAGCTCCACCTGCGCGTGGTGGTTGCTGTAAATGTGGCAGTCGCCGCCGGTCCAGATGAAGTCGCCCACGTCCAGATCGCACTGCTGCGCCACCATGTGCGTGAGCAGCGCGTAGCTGGCAATATTGAAGGGCACGCCCAAGAATATGTCGGCACTGCGCTGGTACAGCTGGCAGCTCAGCTTGCCCCGTCCGCCCGGTGTCTGGGCGGGAGCCACATAAAACTGGAAGAAGGCGTGGCAGGGCATGAGCGCCATTTTGGACAGTTCAGCCACGTTCCAGGCGCTCACGATCATGCGGCGCGAGTCGGGGTTGGTTGTGAGCGTGTGCATTAGCTCGCTGATCTGGTCAATGTGTCTGCCGTCCGGTGTGGGCCAGCTGCGCCATTGCACGCCATAGACCGGCCCCAAATCACCGTCGGGGCGCGCCCATTCGTCCCAAATGGAGACACCGCGCTCTTTGAGCCAGTGGTTGCTGCTCGAACCGGTCAAAAACCACAGCAACTCCACGATGATGCTTCGCAAATGCACTTTTTTGGTCGTGACCAGCGGAAAGCCTTGGGAGAGGTCAAAGCGCATTTGGTAGCCAAACACGCTTTTGGTACCGGTGCCGGTGCGGTCTTGTTTGTCTACGCCGTGGGTATAGGCGTGGCGCAGCAGGTCTTCGTACTGCTGGGGTGTGGGTGATGCCGGGGCGGCGGCGTTTGAGGTCATGGCGTGGTCAATTTCTGCGGTGAGGCGCCAGAGGACGCCAGCATCCGCCCTGGGTTGAACATATTGTGCGGGTCCAGCGCCGCTTTGATGGAGCGCATCAGCCCCAGCGCAACCGGCGACTTGTGCTTTTCGAGCTTTTCGCGCTTGAGGCTGCCAATGCCGTGTTCGGCCGAGATGGAGCCGTTGAAATCGTCTACCAGTGCATACACCACGCTATTGATCGGGCCTTCCTGGTCGCGCAAAAAGGCCTCGGCGTTTGCGCCGGCCGGTGCTTGCACGTTGTAGTGCAGATTGCCGTCGCCCAGGTGGCCGTAATTGACCAAGCGCACGCCAGGGAACTCCGCTGCCAAGGCCAGATCGGCTAGCCGCACAAACTCGGGAATGCGCGACACGGTAATAGAGATGTCGTGCTTGATGTTGAGCCCCTCCTGCGCCTGTGCCAAGGGGATGCTTTCTCGGATGTGCCACAGCGCGCGGGCCTGCGCCATGCTCTCGGCCACGACGGCGTCGCTCACGCAGCCTTGTTCCAGAGCGTCCTCCAGTAGCCGTTCAAACTGGCCGCGCGCATGTTCGCCGGACTCGCTGTCAGAGTTCTCCAGCACCACGCAGTAGGGCGAAGTCTCATAAAAAGGTACGCGCTGCTGGGGGAAATGCTTGGTCACTAAACCCAGTGCAAACTGGCCCATCACTTCAAAGCCCGTCAACCCCGCACCCAAATGCTGGTGCGCCAGGCCCAGCAGCGCTACGGCAGCGTCCAGCGACGGTACCGCCGCCAGCGCCGTGAGTTGCGACTTGGGCGCCGGGTAGAGCTTCATGGTGGCGGCGGTGATCACGCCCAGCGTGCCTTCGGAGCCAATGAACAAATGGCGCAGGTCGTAGCCCGTGTTGTCCTTGCGCAGTCCGGTCAGGCCGCCCCAGACTTCGCCTTGGGCGGTGACGACTTCTAGGCCCAGGCAGAGTTCGCGGGTGTTGCCAAAGCGCACCACCTGCGTACCCCCGGCGTTGGTGCCCAAGTTGCCGCCAATCGTGCAACTGCCCTCGGACGCCAGGCTCAAGGGGAACAGAAAACCCGCCTTGTCGCAAGCCTCTTGCAGGGTTTGCAGCACGCAACCGGCTTCTACGGTGATGGTCAGATTAGCCGCATCCAAGGTGCGGATGGCATTCATACGCGTGAGGCTCAACACGATTTGCGTGCCGCTGGCGTCTGGCGTGGAACCGACCACCATGCCGGTGTTACCACCCTGGGGCACGATGCTCACCCCCGCTCTTGCGCAGGCTTTGACCACCTCGGCCACCTGTGCGGTGGAACTGGGGCGCACCACGGCCAGCGCCTTGCCGCGCTCGCGTTTGCGCCAATCCAGTTCATAGCCGCTCAGGTCTCCCTCGGTAAGGACGTTGGCGTCGCCCACGATGACGCGCAGGCTTATCAAGAATTCAGATCGGCTCATCAATCGGCTTTGCTCGGCGAGCCGGGTTCTGGCACGGCGCCCTGTGCTTTGGCATTGCGCAGGCGCAGGCGCACATGCAATGCGCAAGCGACAAACAGCGTCAAGCACAAAAGCACCTCAACAAACGCGTAGTAGTTGCTCGGGGCCCGGTCACTGTAGGCACGCACCACGCCTTCGGTGAAGTACAGCCACACCAGCAAACTCACCCAGCGGTAGGTGTACATGCGGTTCTTTAGCAGGCCTGCAAGCGGCACGCACAGGGGAATCGCTTTGAGCGCCAAGAGCGATCCGCCGGGCTTGATAGGAGCCAAAACCAACTCCCAGGCCACGCTTAAAACGATCAAACTGATCAAACTGCCCACAGCCAGCCAGCGGCTCAGGTTGACCTGGTACAGGCCGTGAGCCATGGTTGCGGCGTGCAGGTCGGACGAAATGGGTTCAGGGGGGTAGAGGGGCAGATTCATGTCGGTGGCATCATACCGGCCATGCGAATTTACTTCCAAAGACTCCAATCGTGGTTTGCCGATGTGGCCCATGTGCCGTGGCTGCACACCATAGGGACGCTGCGGGAGCGCTTTCGGGAGGATCGCCTGGGCCTGACCGCCAGCAGCCTGACCTTCACGACCACCATCGCCTTGGTTCCCCTTGTGACGGTTGCGCTGGCGGTTTTTACTGCGTTCCCCATGTTTGCCAAGTTTCAGGATGTGCTGCAAAAGTGGCTGGTCGCCAGCCTGGTTCCAGACAATATTGCGCGCCAGGTGTTGGGATACCTGAGCCAGTTTGCCGGCAAAGCCAGCAAACTGGGCTTCGCCGGTCTGGTGGCCTTGTTGGTAACTGCTTTGGCGCTGATTTTTACCATTGATCGCACGCTCAACAGCATTTGGCGCGTAAGAGCCCTGCGACCTTTGGGCCAGCGCTTGCTGATTTATTGGTCGGCTGTGACGCTGGGGCCGCTGATTTTGGGCGTCAGTGTCACACTGACGTCTTACGCCATTTCGTCCTCCAGAGGTTTGGTGGACGGTTTGCCCGGTGGCGTGGGATTGCTGCTGGACCTGGTGCAGTTTGCCATGGTGGCCGCGGGCATGGCGGCCATGTTTCATTACGTGCCCAACACCCATGTGCGATGGGGCCACGCCTGGATGGGGGGCCTGTTCGTGTCGAGCGGCATGGAGGTCGCAAAGCGGCTTTTGGCCTATTACCTGTCCTTGGTGCCAACGTATTCGGCGGTGTACGGCGCATTTGCCACCTTGCCGATTTTGTTGGTCTGGATTTACCTGGCCTGGGTGATTGTTTTACTGGGTGCCGCCTTGACGGCGCACGTACCAAGCCTGATTGCGGGTGTGCCGCAAGCGCGAACCGGGCCTGGCGCGCGTTTCGGGCTGGCGTTGGAGTTGTTATCGGTTTTAGACGCCTCGCGATTACAACGCCGCAAG
>CAMDKE010000095.1 GCA_945901215.1 Comamonas sp. lk | reverse complement strand
CCCCCTCTCAGCCCCGCCGGGGAGGAGAGGGGGCTGGGGGGTGTGGCGGGGAAAGCAAGACCCGCTGGGTTGAGAAAGGGGGGCCAACAGCCACATTTGATTTCGTCGCGTCGGCTAGCCTTCTACTGGCGTAGCGCCTGCAAACGCCGAGAACAGCTTCGGTGGCCAGTGGTGCCGTAGCCGAAGCGAAAAAACAAAATGTGGACTTGGCTCCCCCTTTCCGCCCCGGTGGGGGTGGAAAGGGGGCTGGGGGGATAGGGGGGGATAGAAGTTAAAGCGAAAATCAAAGCGCTTTTTCCACCACCTCAAACCGCGCATCCGCGCCGCCAGCCGCAGGCTCCAACACCCAAGCCTTGGTATGAAACGCCGCCACCCCCGGCCGGTGCGCAATCGACACCAGCCCGCCGCCCCGTGCGGCCAGCAGGTCGACCAAGCGCTGGTAGAGCGTGGCCTCCGTGGGCGCATCCAGGGCGCTGGTGGCCTCGTCGGCAAACACCCACTGGGGTTGCTTTAAGAACACCCGGGCCAGCGCCAGCCGTTGCTGCTCACCACCCGAGAGTTTTTGGCCCCAGGTGTTCCACTGGTCTAGCTGGTCGGCCAGGTCGGGCAGCAGCGCGTCCTCCAGGGCCTTGCGCAGTTGCGCCTCGCTGTAGCGCGTGGGCAGGTCGGGGTAGGCCAGTGCGTCGCGCAGCGGGCCGTTGGGGAAGTAGGGGCGCTGCGGGATAAACATCGCCTCCGCCGGGCGCGCTACCTGCCCGCTGGCGAAGGGCCAAATGCCTGCCAGTGCCCGAAACAGTGTGCTCTTGCCCGCACCCGATGGCCCTTGCAGCAGCACGCGCTCCCCGGCGTGCGCCACCAGCGCGGTGTGCGCCAGCAGCGCCACGCCATTGGGCAGGGCGACTTGCAGGTTCTGGGTGCGCAGTGTGTTGGACTCTGTGGCGCTGGCGTCAGAGGGTGCGGGGCCAGCGGGAGCTTGCATCTGCGCCAGTGAGGCTTCGAAACTGGTCAGCCGGTCGGTGGTGGCGCGCCAGGTCGCCAGGCTCGGGTAGCTATCCACAAACCAGCTCAAGGCCCCTTGCACCTGGCCAAAGGCGCTCGATATCTGCATCAACTCACCGAGCTGAATCGCGCCGCTGAAAAAGCGCGGCGCCGCCACCACAAAGGGAAACACCACCGCCGCCTGGCCAAAAAAGCTGGTGAACCAGATCAAATTCTTTTGCGCCTTGATGAGCCGCAAGTAGTTGTCCAGCACCGCGCCAAAGCGCCCTTCGAGCTGCGCGCGCTCCACGCCTTCGCCGCCGTCCAGGGCAATCGATTCGCTGTACTCGCGCACCCGGATCATGTGGTGGCGAAAGTCGGCCTCCACCCGCTGCTGGGCAAAGTTCAGCGGAATTTGCGGACGGCCAATGCGCTGGGTGATCCAGCTGCCTGCGGCGCAATACAAGAGCGCCATCCAGACCATAAAGCCTGGAATGTTGTATTGGCTGCCTCCCGCACTGAACACAAAACCGCCCGAGAGGCCCCACAAAATGCCCACAAAGCTGGCCAGCGTCACCACCGAGTTCAGCAAGCCCATGCTCAAGCCCAAGGTCAACGAGGTGAACTGGTTGATGTCTTCGGCAATGCGCTGGTCCGGGTTGTCGGGCGTGCCGCCCAGCGCCGGATCGCTGGTGCCAAAGCGGCCCAACTCCATGCGGTAAAAGGCCTGGTGCGACAGCCAACGCTGCAAGGTAGTGCGCGTCATCCAGCTGCGCCAGCGCATCTCCAGCAGTTGCGTCAGGTAAAACTTGTAGACCGCAATCACGATAAAAGCAAACGCCAGGTAGCTAAAGCGCCCCAGCTGCGTCCAAAAAACCGCCTGGTTTTTGTCTTGCAGCGAGTCGTAAAACAGCTTGTTCCAGTCGTTGAACAGCACCGCCATGTAGACCAGCGCCAAGTTAAGCGCCACGATGGCCGCCAGCAGCGCGCGGGCGCGCCACTTTTCTTCTGAGAAAAAGTAGGGCCAAGACAGCTCCCACACGCGGCGCACTTGGCGCACAGTGCGGCTCCAGCTGCTAGCGCTGGGTGCGGGATTGGTAGGTGTTGGTGTTTTTATGCGGTCCTCATCAATTCGTCTAAGGCACGATCCCAAACCAGGCCGGGGAACAGGGCTTCAAGTTCTGCCAGGTTCAAGCCCTGGCTGGCTTTGAGCACCTGGGCCAGCACGCCGCGAAAGTCGTGGTGCACCGGCAGGTCACGCCCTTCGTGCAGATCGCCCGGCGCCAGGCCGGTCCATTGGCCGTGCCAGCGCCCACCCTGCACCATGTTGCCCATCAGCCAAAGCGCGTTGCCGCGGCCGTGGTCGGTGCCACGCGTGCCGTTTTCTGCACTGGTGCGGCCAAATTCGCTGCACACCACCACTACGTCATGGGGCTGGGAAAAGTCCTGCCGCAGTTGCAGCAACGCTTGCGCCAGGCTGCCCAGGTTGTTGGCCAGCGTGCCGGTGGAAGCGCCCTGGTTGGCATGCGTGTCCCAACCGCCGGCCGACAGGAAGCCCAGGCGCAATCTGCGGTTCTGGCGCATCAGCGTTCCCAGGTACTGGGCGTCGAGCAGCAGACCACGCGCGGGGGGCGCGCCGTTGTTGGCAGCCACCATTTCCTGGCGGTCGCCAGCCATGGTGGCCATGGTGCCCATGTCGCTTTCGCTCAGGGTTTGCGCTGTTTGTGCCCGGCTTTGGATACCTGCCCGAAAAGCCTGGGACAGGTTGTCTTCGCCGCCATACAGCTTGAGCACGGAGTCGCGTGTGCGCTCGTTGCCCAGCGCGCCCTTTTGGGTAGCGGCCTGGCCACGCGGTACCCGCTGCACCGGCGCCGGGCCGGCCAGGATGAAGGGGTTAGCCTCGCCCACACCCAATGCGCCAGGCCTGTCTGCGCCGCTGTCCGAGCGCGGTGCTTTCAGGCTGGCCAATTGGTTCATCCAACCCTGGGTGGCACTGCTTTTGCGGGGGCTGCCGAGTTCCCAATGGTGTTGGGCATCAAAGTGCGAGCGCGTTGGGTCGGGCGACCCCGCAGCGGGCAGTACCGCCAGCACACCCTGTTGCCACAGTGGCAGCAGAGGCGATAGTGCCGGGTGCAGCGCAAAAGTGCTGTCCAGCGCCAGCGCCGTTTGCGCGCTTCCATCGGGCGCTGGGATGGCAATATTGGGCCGCAACTGGTAGTAATGGTGGTCTGTGTATGGCACCAAGGCTGAGAGGCCGTCATAGGCGCCGCGCAAAAAAACCAGCACCAGGCGCCCGTCAGGCTTGGTGGCCCGGCTGTTTTGGCCCCAGGCTGCCGGCGCGGCCCAGGCACTGCCGGCCAGTGCCAACTGGCCCAAGAGGCTGCGCCGCGAAATCGAAAAGGGGTGCGAATCAAAGGGCATGGGCACGCACTCCTATTTGGACATGAAGTCGGGGCTGCCCAGCAGCAAACCCGCGCGCATACCAGCCGCAGCCTGGGCCAGCGTGGCCTGCGTCTCTGCGCTCAGGTAGGGCAGCAAATAATCCAGCGATGGCACGCCTTGGCCTAGTTTGATCGCAAAGTCCACCCGCCGGGTGAGTGCTTCAGGCACCAGCCAGGTGGCGGCATCCGTCTTGTAACCGTCGGGAGTTTGCCAGCCGTGCAGCGGCTGGCCTGCGGTGGTCAGAAAGCCGGCCGTTGTGGCCCAAGTTTGCTGATCGCCTGTGCTTTGGGCGGCGGTCAGCGCCGAGCAGGCAAAGTCCAGCGGGGTCTTGAAGAGGCGGTGCTCTGGGTTCCAGAACTCGGGCGACTCCACCAGGCTGCGCATCACCATGCGTATATCGCCCTGGGTGTTCAAAAAAGTCTGGCGCAGGCGCTGCACCAGCGCCTGCGGCGGCTGGTCGGCCACAAAAAACTCGGCCATGCGTTGGCATATGCGTTGTGCGGTGCTGGGGTGGCGCGCCAGCATGCGCAGCGCGTCCAAGCCTTCCGATTCGCCGCCCCCCACAAGCCGGTTGCCAAAGGCCTGTCCGAGCAAGGTCTTCGGCCCCACATCATGGCCCCGCGACGCAAAGCGAAAGCCCGAGGGGTGCTTGGGGTCCAGCGTCCAGCCCGTCAAAATCCGCGCCAGTGCGCGCACCTCAGCCTGGGTGTAGCCGCCGTCCGCGCCTAGCGTGTGCAATTCCATCAGTTCGCGCGCATAGTTTTCATTCAGGCCGCGCGGCTGGCCTTGGCGCCCAGGCGTGCCAGTGGCCACGCTCTGGGCCTGGTCCAGGTAGATCAGCATGGCGGGGTGGCGGGCACTGGCTAGCAGCAAGTCTTCAAACTTGCCCAGCGCATGGGCGCGCGCCACGTGCAGCGTGTAGTGGCCCACGTAAGCGCCCACCGCATTTTTCCCCGCATAGACATTGAAATGGTTGAACCAAAATTCGCCCATCCGCGCCAGCAGCGGGTTTTCAAGGCCAGGTTGGCTGCAGGCCGCCAATTGCCAGGCGGCGGCTTTTTGCTTTTGCTCGCGAGTGAAATAGCGCGCTTGCGCCGGCGCAGAAAAATCGTAAGGGCGCGGGGCCTTTTCTTCGGCGCCTGCGTCCGGCGTATTCTTGCCGGGTGCCCTGGCTCGCGCTTCACGCTCACGCTTTACGCCGTCAAACAATTCGGGCAGCGGCGCGGCCATGCTTTGCAATTCGGCCGGAACCCTGGCTGCGGCCTGGCTGGCAGCATGGGCGGCCTCAATTTGCAACAGGGCCCAGGCCAGCGGATCCGAGGCTTGCACGGACTGCAAGAGCGCCGGGCTCAGGCCGTAGCCCAGGCGCGACAGCACACGCCACTGCTGCTCCAGCAAGGGGCTGGCCAGACGCCGCGTGCTGCCAAAACTGGCTTGCGCCCACCCCGTGCGCGGCACCGCTGCATAGAAAACTCCCGCCAAGCTTGCGCCCACCAGAAATTGGCGGCGGTCTAAGCGTGATTTTGGTGGCGGAAAATTCAATGGCATGCGGCGTTGGCTTGTTTTGCTTGTTTTAAGTAGCCCTGGATAGCGCTAAAAATGATAGCGGCTTTTATTGCCCGAGGCCCGGCGCCGGACGCTCCTGGGGTCATTAATTGCGCACCCCGCTGGCCACATGGCCCGATGGCACGTGGCGGGCGGCGGACTCGATGTGGCCGGTTTGGTCGTCAAAAAAGAAGTCGGGCTCAAATTCGCGCAAAAACGCACCCTTGTCCAGCCCGCCCAAAAACATGGCCTCGTCGACCTCGATGTTCCAGTCCATCAGCGTGCGAATCGCCCGCTCATGCGCCGGGGCGCTGCGCGCAGTCACCAAGGCGGTGCGGATGCGCATCTGCGGCTGCGCGGCCTGTTGCAAGGCGTTCAGCGCCACCAAGAGCGGCTTAAAAGGGCCGTCGGGCAGGGGCAGGGCGGCTTTGTCGTGCTCGTGCTGCTGAAAAGCGTTCAGGCCTTGGTCCTGGTAGACGCGCTCGGCCTCGTCGCTAAACAGCACAGCGTCGCCGTCAAAGGCAATGCGCACCTCAGCGGGGTGCGCGCTGCTGGCGTGGGCCGATTGCGGATACACCTGCGCGGCGGGCACATCGGCGTCGAGCGCGCTGCGCACGTCGCTCAGGTGCGTGCTCAAAAACAAATTGGCCTTGAGCGGCTTGAGGTAGCGCCACGGTGCCTCGCCACGCGTAAACGTGCAGCGGATGATGGGCAGCGCATAGTGCGCCGCCGAGCGCATCACGCGCAGGCCGCTCACCGGGTCGTTGCGCGACAAGATCACCACCTCTACCCGCTGCGAGGCCTCGGTGTTAAAGGCCAGCAGCTTTTTCACCAGCGAAAACGCCACGCCCGGTTTGGCGGGAATTTCTAGGCGCTCGAGCTGCAAACGCATATAGGCGCGGTCGTCGCCTTGCTCGAAGAGCTGGTTTTCTTCCTCAAAGTCAAACAGCGCCCGGCTGGAGATTGCCACCACCAGTTTTCCGTCTAAGGTTACAGCCATGGCGAGTCAGCGCTTTGCGGCGCTCTTGGGCACGGCCAGTGCGGCGGGCGCCGGGTTTTGCAAAAACAGGCGGTACACCGGGTTGTCGGTCTCTTCCACATAGGGGTAGCCCAGGTCCAGCAAAAACTGGGCAAAGGCCTTGTTGTCTGCCTTGGGCACCTGCAAGCCCACCAAAATGCGGCCATAGTCCGCGCCCTGGTTGCGGTAGTGGAACAGGCTGATGTTCCAGCCCGGGCGCATCATGCTCAAAAACTTCATTAACGCACCCGGCCGCTCCGGGAAGATAAAGCGCAAGATGCGCTCGTCTTGCGCCAGGCTGGAGTGGCCGCCCACCATGTGGCGGATGTGCTCTTTGGCCAGCTCGTCGTGCGTCAGGTCCAGGCTGGTAAAGCCGTGTTTGCCAAAGCTTTTGGTGATTTTGGTCGATTCGCCTGCGCCCTGCGTCGTCAGGCCCACAAACACATGGGCTTGGGCGGCGTCGCTCATGCGGTAGTTGAACTCGGTCACATTGCGCGGGCCCCCCGGCAGCTCGCCAATCAGCGCGCAAAAGCGCTTGAAGCTGCCGCGCTCTTCCGGAATGGTCACCGCAAACAGCGCCTCGCGCTCCTCACCCACCTCAGCGCGCTCGGCTACAAAGCGCAGGCGGTCAAAGTTCATATTGGCGCCGCACAAAATCGCGGCGTAGGTTTGGCCGCGCACCTTGTGCTTGGCCGCGTACTGTTTGATAGCTGCCAC
Source organism: Comamonas sp. lk (assembly GCA_945901215.1). Classification (GTDB taxonomy): domain Bacteria; phylum Pseudomonadota; class Gammaproteobacteria; order Burkholderiales; family Burkholderiaceae_C; genus Allorhodoferax. Next base: position 2,351 of record CAMDKE010000095.1, on the reverse strand, counting down.
CGCCAGCGCACCTGCGGGCTCCACGATAGAGCGGGTGTCTACAAAAATATCCTTGATGGCCGCGCACACCGCGTCGGTGTCCACGGTCATGAATTCATCCACCAGGCCGCTGGCCACGCGAAAGGTTTCTTCGCCCACCAGCTTCACTGCCGTGCCGTCCGAGAACAGGCCCACGTCGCTCAGCGTCAGGCGCTTTTTGGCGGCTACCGACTGCATCATGGCATCCGAGTCGTTCATCTGCACGCCAATTACCTTCACCTCGGGGCGCACCGCCTTGATGTAATTGGCCACGCCGCTGACCAAGCCACCCCCGCCAATGGCTACAAACACCGCGTCCAGGCGGCCGGGGTGCTGGCGCAATATCTCCATCGCCACCGTGCCTTGCCCTGCGATTACGTCGGGGTCGTCAAACGGGTGCACAAAGGTCAGACCCTGCTTTTTCTCCAGGGTCAGCGCGTGGTTGTAGGCGTCGGTATAGCTGTCGCCAAACAGCACCACCTCGCCACCAAAGCCGCGCACCGCATCAATCTTGAGCTGTGGCGTGGTGGTGGGCATCACGATCAACGCGCGCGCGCCCAGGCGCCGCGCACTCAGCGCCACGCCTTGGGCGTGGTTGCCGGCAGACGCGCAAATCACGCCCTTTTTGAGCTGTGCCGCGCTCAGGTGCGCCATCTTGTTGTACGCCCCGCGCAGCTTGAAACTGTGCACCGGCTGCTGGTCCTCGCGCTTGAGCAACACGGTGTTGTGAATGCGCTGGCTCAAGTTCGCCGCCAACTCCAGAGCCGACTCGTTGGCCACTTCGTAAACCTTGGCATTCAAGATCTTGATCAGGTAGTCGGCGGGGGACAAGGCGGTTGTTTGAAGCGCGGGCGACGAGGCTGGCGAGAGCCGCTTCGTGGGCGTTGTGGGCCGTGCGGCATGGGACGGAAGTTTGGAGTTTGCGGTGGTCATGGCAGAGTGTCAGAGGTACAGCGCATGATAATCGGCACACAGCGCCACAGCGACAGTCGCTAGGCGCATCGCAGGAGCAAATAAATGGAATGCACAGTCAGTTGGACCGGTAACAGTGGCGCCCGTTCGGGCATGGGCTTTGTCGCCGAAACCGGCAGCGGCCACGCGGTGCTGATGGACGGCGCGCCCGACGCCGCAAAGCCCGAAAACGGCGGTCAAAACCTTGCGCCCCGGCCCATGGAGCTGGTGCTGGCCGGCACCGGCGGCTGCACCGCGTATGACGTGGTGCTGATCCTCAAACGCGGTCGCCACGCCGTGCAGGGCTGCAGCGTCAAGCTCAGCTCTGAGCGCGCCGACACCGACCCCAAGGTATTCACCAAAATCCACATGCAATTTACCGTCACCGGCAAGGGCATCCCGCCTAGCGCCGTAGAACGCGCCATCGCCATGAGCCACGAAAAATACTGCTCCGCCAGCATCATGCTGGGCAAGACGGCGCAGATTACGACGGGGTTTGAGGTGGTGGAGGGCTGAGGGCTCAGGCAGCACTTAACCTTCAAAACCATGGCATCTCGTTCGATGATGCTGCGCTAGTCTTTTACGACCAAGGGCGCATCGAAAGCTATGACGGGCGCGAGGACTACAGCGAAGACCGGTGGGCCACCATCGGGCTTGTGGCTTGGTCGGTGCTGTACGTGGTGTACACCGTTCGAGAAGAGGAAACCATCCGCATTATTTCGGCACGAAAGGCAGTATCACATGAGCAAAAACAATACCGTAAAGCGAACCCTTGACCCCAAGAATCCGCCGATTCTGACGCAAGAGCAGAAGCTTCGACTTGCTGCTTTGGCGGCGCTTCCTGACGATCAAATCGATACCAGTGACGCACCGTTTCGACCAGACGCGGTTTGGGTAAAGGCGGTGGATTTTCCGCACGCCAAAAAGCTGATTTCGCTGCGCATTGATGAGGACGTGATTGAATTTTTCAAGCAGGCCGGAAGCCGCTACCAGACGCGTATCAATGCGGTTCTTCGCTCCTACGTCAACGCCCAGCAACAGTTGAAGTAAGTGGCCGCATGCATTGCGGCCAGGGTTTTGGGCATCACCGTAGTCGGCTCATTCAGTAACCGTGGAGCGCGCCATCGCCATGGACCACGAAAAATACTGCTCCGCGAGCATCATGCTCGGCACGACGGTGCAGATTACGACGGGGTTTGAGGGTTGACGGCTCGGGCCGGGGCGGTCCAGTTTTAGACCTGCAAATCCGGGTAGTCGCGAAAGCCGGACCCATTGTTCGCTACATCTCTGCGCATGCGCACCCAGAGCCCAAACAAAAGCCCCCAGGCGTTTCCACCTGGGGGCTTTGGTACTTTTAAATTCTTACACTGGCACTAGGCCAG
>CAMDKE010000094.1 GCA_945901215.1 Comamonas sp. lk | reverse complement strand
TGCCCCGGTGGCCAAGGCAGCGCGGTTTACCCGTGGTTTGCCGATCAAGGTCGAGGTGGTTGAGGGTGGAGTTTTCTTGCGTGCCGTGGGCAAGCCCAAGCTGACGCTGGCCCAAAAGCTCAAAGCCTTTGACCCAGCCATTCACGGCGGGGAGGTGATGGCATCTGGCCGCGTCGGCGCGGAGGTGTTCTGATGGCGCCTGTGAGTAAGCTCTGGGTGCCAGATCGGCGCGACATGATCTGGATCGATTTCAACCCGCAAGTGGGCGCTGAGATGAAGGACGAACACCCGATGCTGGTGTTGTCCCCCAAGGCTTTCAACGAGCGGACCCAGCTCCTCATCGGTCTGCCGATGACCCATGCAAGTAGCAATGAAAAAAATCCGTTTGCCGTGAGGTTTGTATCACCCAAAGGCGAGGTCTGTTACGTGTTGGCGCACCAGCCCAAGTCATTCGCCTGGCGCGACCATGGCGCTCGACCGCACCCATGGAAACAGGTGCCACCCGCAGTATTTGAGGCGGCGTGCGAAGAGTTGAACGGGATCATCTCGATCTGCGTCTGATCACAAGTGGTCAGGACATAGGCGACTAACCGGTGCCACGTCGGCGCGGCCAGTATTACCTCATTTCATATGCCGCATCAGCCTCTGCACTAAGGCCTGCGCCTGATCGTCAGCGATGGGCGATGCGTCAGCGCTTAACTGGGTCTGGAGGATGCGCCGCAAGGTGTCGATGTGCGGCGTGAGCGTGCCAAAAAAGCGGGCTTGGCCGCCGGCCACCACCAGCAGGGTGGGAAAGTTATCCACCTCCACCGGGTCTACCAAGTCGGCTTCGTCTTCGATGTCGATCCAGACAAACCGCGCCGGTGCAAACTCTGCCTGCAACTGGTCGAACAGGGGGCGGTAATCGCGGCAGGTGCCGCACCACTGCGCGCACAGGCAGGCCACCAAAAGGCTGGGCGGGGAGGGCGAAATGGCGCTCGTCATGCGGCAATGATGGCAGAAATTTGCGCGCCATAAGGTTATGCGGGGGGCACTGGTACGAAGTTTTACACTAGCGGGCTAGCCGCAATGGCATTTTCGAACTCTCCCAAGGGCCCCATGAGTGCATTTTTAGATGAAACGGTGTTGAGCGTGCACCACTGGACCGACCGCCTGTTTAGCTTTACCACCACGCGCGACACCACACTGCGCTTCTCTAACGGCCACTTCACCATGATCGGCTTGCGCGGCGAGGGCGGCAAGCCCCTGCTGCGCGCCTACAGCATCGCCAGCGCCAACTACGAAGAACATCTGGAGTTTTTGAGCATCAAGGTGCCCAACGGGCCGCTCACGTCCAAGCTGCAGCACATTCAGGTGGGTGACAAGATCGTGGTCGGGCGCAAGCCCACCGGCACCTTGCTGATTGACTATTTGCTCAAGGGCAAAAATCTTTATCTGATTGGCACTGGCACCGGCGTGGCGCCGTTTTTGAGCATCGTGCGCGACCCGGCCACTTACGAGCAGTTTGAAAAAGTAATTCTGGTGCATGGCGTGCGCCAGGTGGCAGAGCTGGCCTATTACGACTACCTGACGCACGATCTGCCCGAGCATGAATTCCTGGGCGAGATGGTGAGTGCGCAACTGCTCTACTACCCCACGGTGACGCGAGAGCCCTTCAAAAACCAGGGCCGTGTGTCCGATTTGTTAACCACGGGCAAGTTGCAGGCCGACCTGGGCCTGCCCAAGCTTGACCCCGCCACCGACCGCGTGATGCTCTGCGGCAGCCCTGAGATGCTGCGCGACCTGAAAAAGATTCTGGAAGAGCGCGGCTTTATGGAAGGCAACACCACCAAACAGGGCGACTATGTGGTCGAGCGCGCTTTTGTTGAGCAATAGGCCCGGCACCAAACCACAGTCCCACTACGCAGGAAGCACATGAAACAAATTGACGTTTACGCCATAGGTAACGCCCTGGTCGACTCCGAGTACGAGGTGTCAGACGACCTGCTGGCCCAAGCGGGTGTAGCCAAACGCCACATGACGCTAATCGACACACCACGCCGCGCCGAGCTGCTGCACCACATGCAAGGCCTGCACGCGCGGCGCACCGGTGGTGGATCGGCCGGTAATACGGTGGTGGCCGTGGCACAGTTCGGCGGCAGAGCTTTCTATTCCTGCCGCGTGGCCGACGATGAACTAGGCGCCTTTTACACCCAAGACTTGGCCGCCCATGGCGTGGCCACCAACCTGAACCACATGGCCGCTCCGGCGGGCCAGACTGGTGTTTGCCTGGTGATGGTCACGCCAGACGCCGAGCGCAGCATGAGCACCTTTTTGGGCGCCACCGCCGAGCTGGACCACACGGCCTTGCACCCGCAAGACATTGCGCGCGCCAAGGTGTATTACATGGAAGGCTACCTGGCCGCGTCCCCCACGGGGCTGGACGCCGCGCTGCGCGGTCGCGCCATGGCCGCCGAGGCCGGTGTGGCGCTGGCGGTGACGCTCAGCGACATGAGCATGATCCAGTTTTGCCGCCCTGGCCTGGACGCCATGCTGGGCGTGGCGCCCGACAGCGACCCCGCAGTGCATTTGGACTATTTGTTTTGCAATGAAGAAGAAGCCCAGGTCTGGTGCGGCGCCCAGGACTTTGATGAGGTCTGCGCCCGCATGGCCCCGCTGGCGCGCGTGGTGTGCGTGACGCGCAGCGCCAAGGGCTGCGTGGTGCTCGAGGGCGGCCGTCAAACTGCCGTCCCAGCCGTACCAGTGAAAGCGCTGGACAGCAACGGCGCGGGCGATATGTTTGCAGGTGCGTTTTTATATGCGGTAACCCAGGGCCACAGCCACGCCGAAGCAGCCGCCTTGGGCAACCGCGCTGCGGCCCAGGTGGTGGCCCAATACGGCAACCGCCTGAGCGCAGAATCGATCGCTGCGGTCAAGGCGCAGAGCATTGCCGCCTGAGCCTGCACGCGACTAGCCCAGGGCGTCGTTCACCTGTTCGTGAAATTCGGCCAGGTCAACGGCCAGGTTGATCTCGCGCGGTAGGGCGTCGCGAACCGAGAAAACACCCAAAATCTTGCCCTGGTCGGCCACGATAGGCAAATGCCGGAACCCGCGCTCGATCATGATCAGCACCGCGTCGGCCACTTTCATGTGGGGCCCGACGCAGTGGGGTTTGCGGGTCATGACATCGGCTACGAGGGTTTTGTCTGGGGAAAGCGCTTTGGCAAGCACCCGCGTCATCAGGTCACGCTCAGTCAGAATGCCCTGCATCTGGCCTGCGGCATCAATGATCAGCACGCTGCCGCAGTTGGCGCGCGTCATCACGCACGCGGCCTCATGCACCGTGGCGGTGGGCGCGAGTTTGATCACGTGGCGCTGTGACATGGATTGAAAAACTGTACGTTCTGCCATGGCCCGACTCCTTGCAACAAAGGTAAATGGTGATTGGGTCTGGCTTGGCTAGCGCAGCGCGGCGTTGATTTTTTCCAGAGCGCTCGCTCCCGGACACAGTTCGCGCATGCCTAGGCTGTTCAGTGGCGCTGCCGTCGTGTTGAGGGCCCGGTGCAAATCGGTGGCCAACGGGTCGACGTACAGCAAGCCCGTGACCACTTCACCGCGCGCGGCGTGCTCTTGCATATAGGCCATGGCTTTGTAGCGGTCGGTCGGGTCGTAGTCGGCGTGCAGCTTACGCAGGCGCAGCACCGAGCCGTCGTGCTGTTTTACATCGACCACCGAACCGGGCTCGTAGTCTGTGGTGATTTCCTGGCCCGGCGTCATGAAGTCGATGCGGCTGACGGCCTCGTTGTGCTGGCGGACGTAGTCGTAGCTTTTGGTGCTGCCGCCGTGGTTGTTGAACGTGACGCAGGGGCTGATGACGTCAATAAACGCTGCACCCCCATGCGCCATGGCGCCTTTGATCAAGGGCACGAGTTGCTCTTTGTCCCCGGAGAAGCTTCGCCCCACGTAGGTGGCCCCCAGCTGGAGCGCCAGGGCCACCAGATCGACCGGGTTGTCGCTGTTGATCACGCCTTTTTTGCTCTTGGAGCCGCGATCGGCCGTGGCCGAAAACTGGCCCTTGGTCAGGCCGTAGACGCCGTTGTTTTCGACGATGTAGGCCATGCACACGCCCCGGCGCATGGCATTGGCAAATTGGCCCAGGCCGATGGAGGCCGAGTCGCCGTCGCCTGAGACCCCCAGGTACAGCAGGTCGCGGTTGGCCAGGTTGGCGCCCGTGAGCACCGATGGCATGCGCCCGTGCACCGTGTTAAAGCCGTGCGAGGCGCCCAAAAAGTAGTCTGGCGTCTTGGAGCTGCAGCCTATGCCAGAGAGTTTGGCCACGCGGTGGGGCTCAATGTCGAGCTCCCAGCACGCCTGGATGATGGCCGCCGAAATCGAGTCATGGCCGCAGCCTGCGCACAGGGTGGAGATGCGGCCCTCGTAATCACGCCGCGTGTAGCCGACTTTGTTGGTATGCAGCGAGGGGTGGTGCAAGCGGGGTTTTGTGATGTAGGTCATGCGGCTTCCTTGCGTGTTGCGAGCCCTTGCTTGATGGCAGTGGCGATGAAGCGCGCGGTAATGGGCGTGCCGTCGTAGTGCAACACCCGCACCATGCGTGCGGGGTCGATGTCGAGCTCGTTGACCAGCAGCGCATGCATTTGCGCGTCGCGGTTTTGCTCGACCACAAACACCTGCGGATGCGCGGCGATGAAGTCCGGCACCGACTGGGCAAACGGAAAGGCGCGCAGGCGCAGCGCGTCGATGTGCACGCCCTGGGTCGCTAGCACGTCCAGCGCTTCGGCCATGGCAGCGCTGGTGGAGCCGAAGTAAATCACGCCTAGCGGTGTTGCTTCGCTGGCCTGGCGCAGCACCGGCTGGGGCACCAGTTTGGCGGCGGTTTTGAACTTGCGTAGCAGGCGCTCCATGTTGTACACATAGTCTTGGCCACGCTCGGAATAGCGCGCATAGGGGTCGCGCGTGGTGCCACGGGTAAAAAATGCGCCCTTGGTCGGGTGGGTGCCGGGCAGGGTGCGCCAGGCGATGCCGTCGCCGTCCACATCCTTGTAGCGGCCAAAGTCTTTGCCGGCTTCAAGCTCTTGCGCCGTCATGACTTTGCCGCGGTCGTAGCTGTGATCCGGCTCCCAGGCAAAGGGCTTGCACAGGCGCTGGTTCATGCCGATGTCCAGGTCAGTCATCAGGAAAATCGGCGTTTGCAAGCGGTCTGCCAGTTCCAGCGCAGCGGCAGCTTGCTCAAAGCATTCATGGGGGTCTTGCGGCAGCAGCAGCACGTGCTTGGTGTCGCCGTGTGAGGCATAGGCGCAGGCCAGCAAGTCCGATTGCTGGGTGCGCGTGGGCATGCCGGTGGACGGTCCGCCGCGCTGTACGTTGATGATGGTCACCGGGATTTCCGCAAAATACGCCAACCCGATGAACTCGGCCATCAGCGAGATGCCAGGCCCCGAGGTGGCAGTAAAGGCGCGTGCGCCGTTCCAACCCGCGCCCACGACCATGCCGATGGAAGCGAGTTCGTCTTCGGCCTGCACGATGGCAAATCGGTGTTGGCCGGTGATGGGGTCGATGCGGAATTTTTCGCAGTACTTCTGAAACGCTTCCGGAACCGAGGACGAGGGCGTGATCGGGTACCAGGCCGCCACCGTGGCGCCGCCATAAATGCAGCCCAAGGCGGCCGCGCTGTTGCCGTCGGTGAATATCTGGTCGCCCACCTGGTCGCTGCGGCGCACCTGGATGCCCAGGGGCGTTGGCAGGTGTTGTTGCACGTAGTCGCGCCCCAGGTGCAGCGCTTGGATATTGGAGTCCAGCAGCCGTTCTTTGCCCTTGTATTGTTCGGCAAACAGGGCTTCAAACACCTGCGCCTCCACGCCGAGCAACATGGACAGCGCGCCGACATAAATGATGTTTTTAAACAGCTGGCGCTGGCGCGGTTCGCTGTAAGCGGCGTTGGAGATATCCGTCAGCGGCACCCCGACCACTTCGATATCGTCGCGCAACTGCGACGCACGCAGGGGCCGCGTGCTGTCGTAAAACAGGTAGCCACCAGGCTCAATTTCGGCGACATCGCTGTCCCAGGTTTGGGGGTTCATGGCCACCATCATGTCCACGCCGCCGCGCCGGCCGTTGTAACCGGCCTCGCACACCCGCGCTTCGTACCAGGTGGGCAAGCCTTGGATGTTGCTGGGAAATATATTGCGCGGGCTCACCGGCACGCCCATGCGCATGATGGCCTTGGCGAACAACTCGTTGGCCGAGGCCGAGCCCGATCCGTTGACATTGGCAAACTTGATGACAAAGTCGTTGATCGATTCGATACGGCTCATGTCGACTCCTTTGCGCTGGCCCGGGCCCGATGCTTGGGCGGTAGAGGCGCCCGATCGCGGCTGTTCGGGCCGGCTTGCGCGGTATGGAGCAGAAACTTTTGCATGTCCCAGGCGCCCGTGGGGCAGCGTTCAGCGCACAGGCCGCAGTGCAGGCAAACGTCCTCGTCCTTGACCATGACCTGGCCGGTTTTGAGGTCCTTGGACACGTATAGGTCTTGGTGGGTATGGGTGGCGGGGGCTTTGAGGCGCGTGCGCAAGCCCGCTTCCTCGCCATTGGTGGTGAAAGTGATGGAGTCCATGGGGCAAATGTCTACACAGGCGTCGCATTCAATGCAGGTTTCGTGGTTGAACACGGTTTGCACATCGCAGTTCAGGCAGCGGCTGGCTTCCTTGAACGCGGTCGCGGCGTCAAAGCCGAGCTCGACTTCGATCTTGATGCTCGCCAAAGCCTGCTCCGCTGCGGCCCAGGGCACCTTGAAGCGTGCGTCGTTGGAGACATCGTTGTGGTAGCTCCATTCATGTATGCCCATTTTTTGGGACAGCAGGTTGGTCAGTACCGAGGGGCGTTGCCCCACGTCTTCGCCCTCGAGGTAGCGGTCTATGGACACGGCGGCTTCGTGGCCTTGTGCCACAGCGGTGATGATGTTTTTCGGGCCAAAGGACGCATCGCCGCCAAAGAACACCTGCGGCAGGCTCGATTGAAAGGTGTCGGCGCCCAAGACCGGCAGGCCCCAGCGGTCAAAGTCAATACCGCACTGCGCCTCAATCCAGGGGAAAGAGTTTTCCTGGCCCACGGCGACCAACACCGTGTCGCAGGGCAAAACCACTTCGGGCGCACCGGTGGATACCAGGCTGCGCCGGCCTTGGGCGTCGTACACCGCCTCCACGATGTCAAAAGCCATGCCCGTGAGCACCCCGGCTTCATGGATAAAGCGCGTAGGCACATGGAAATTGAGGATCGGAATGCCCTCGTGCATGGCGTCTTCCTTTTCCCAGGGAGAGGCCTTCATCTCGTCAAAACCGCTGCGCACCACGACTTTGACATCGCTGCTGCCCAGCCGCCGTGCCGAGCGGCAGCAGTCCATGGCGGTGTTGCCGCCGCCCAAGACCAGCACCCGGTGTCCCACCTCGGTCACGTGGCCAAAGGACACGGACGCCAGCCAATCAATGCCGATATGGATGTGGCTGGCTGCCTCGCGGCGCCCCGCAACCTCCAGGTCGCGACCGCGCGGCGCGCCGCAGCCCACAAACACGGCGTCATAGCCCTGGCCCAAAAGCGCTTGCATGGAGTTGATGCGCTGGCTACTTCGAAAGTCCACCCCCATGTTCAGGATGTAACCCGTCTCCTCGTCGATCACCGATTCAGGCAAGCGAAAGCGGGGTATTTGGGAGCGGATAAAGCCGCCCGCCTTGGCTTCGCTGTCAAACACGGTCACCTGGTAGCCCAAGGGGGCAAGGTCACGCGCTACCGTCAGCGACGAGGGCCCGGCTCCCACACAGGCGATCCGCCGCCCGTTTGACGCAGCAATGGCTGGCATGCGCCCACTGACGTCTTCCTTGTGGTCGGCAGCCACTCTTTTCAGGCGACAAATAGCCACCGGTTCCGGTTGCGCGCCGTTATTTTCTTCAACACGACCACGCCGGCACGCGGGTTCGCAAGGCCGGTCGCAGGTGCGCCCGAGCACGCCTGGAAACACGTTGGACACCCAGTTGACCATGTAGGCGTCGCTGTAGCGTCCCTGGCCGATCAGGCGTATGTATTCGGGTACTGGTGTGTGCGCCGGGCAGGCCCATTGGCAATCGACCACTTTGTGAAAGTAGGCCGGATTGGCGGTGTTCGTATGTTGCAAAACGAGCTCCTGGTTCAGGGTCGGCGCGGTTTGCGTCGGCACTGGATGGGAACAGCATAGGCCTGTTATGGCAGGAAGGCCATTGGGTGATTCCAGTATCGGGACACTTTCTGAGCTAAATCAAAGACATTTGTCGTGCCGCCAATGTCACCAGTGTTTGATGCAGAACAAAAAGGCGCTCGCTCACGCCCAAGAAAATAAGGCATCCATCTTCTAGGAGCCAAACAATGCCCGCCGTGAACCAAGCCGCAAACCCCGCCAGCCTAGACGATTGCCACATACAAATTCACCAGAAACTGCTCGATCTGGCCGCTTTGTCGCGCCACCTGGACACCGTGGGCATAGACGCCGCCGCTCAGCACATGGCGCATGGGCTTGAAACCTTTTTCTCGAATACATCACGCCAGCACCACGCTCAGGAGGAAAAAACCCTGTTTCCGAGTTGGCTCTGTGGGGCCAACGAGGCCTTGGCCGCTGCCGTGCGAACCTTGCAGCAAGACCATGGATGGATTGAAGAAAACCTGCTGGAGCTAAGCCCCCAGCTCAGCGCCATTGCCAGCGGAAACAACTGGTTCGACATGCCGGAGTTTCAGCATGGGGTTGAGGTGTTTATTGCCTTGTATCGCCAGCACATGGAACTCGAAGACGTACTCACGGACCCGCAGTCGCGTGCCAGGTGGCTGGCCGACGCGCAGCAGGCGCCGCAGCGCGTTGCAGCTTAGGCCGTGTTAACCGGCCCTGAGGTGTCTGGCAACGCCAGTTGGTGGCGCACGGCGGCTTTGTCGCCCGCGCTGGCAAACTTGCTGTATTTGCCCAGCATGCCGACCAGTTGTCCATAGATGCGCGGGGCGCCGGCGATGCACTCTTGCTGGTCCAAGTAATCCGCCTCACCGGTGAAATTGCCCACCAGACCGCCAGCCTCGGTGACCAGTAGTGAGCCTGCGGCTAC
>CAMDKE010000093.1 GCA_945901215.1 Comamonas sp. lk | reverse complement strand
ATAGACCAAATGCCGAAACGGCGCACGACCAGCCAGAGTGAAGTAGTTTCCTTTGGCGTAATACCGGGTCGGCACCAGCTCGGGTGCCAGCCCGCCAAAGCGCTGCGCCAGCGTGGGTGCCTGCAAGCCCGCCGAATTGACCACCGTGCGCGCGGCCAGCAGCGTGCCGTCCTGGGTGCGCACCATATGCCGCTGTGCGCTGCCCGCACCGAGTTCTACCGCATCCACCGGGGTGTTGAGCACCACCTGGCCCCCGGAATTCTCTAGGTCGGCTTGCAGCGACAGCATGAACCCATGGCTGTCCACGATGCCGGTGCTGGGCGAGAGTAAGGCACCGTGGCAAGCCAACGCGGGCTCCAAGGCTTGGGCCTGCTCGCGGCTGAGCCACCGCAAATCATCCACCCCATTGACCAGCGCTTTCGCTTGGGTGGCGTGCAAGATGTCCATCTGGTCCGGCGCGCAGGCCACCAGCAACTTGCCGCAACGCTGGTGCGCAATACCGCGCTCGGCCAGGTACGCGTAGAGCTGGTGGCGGCCCTGGACGCACAAGCGTGCCTTGAGCGAACCGGCTGTGTAGTAAATGCCGGCATGAATCACCTCGCTGTTGCGCGAGCTCACGCCCGTGCCAATGCCGTCGGCGGCCTCCAACACCCAGACCTCACGCCCAGACCTCGCCAGGCTGCGTGCCACCGCCAAACCCACCACCCCTGCGCCTATCACCACCGTGTCCACCGGCTCTGGGGCTAAAACTGCTGCATTCATGTCCTTTTCCTCGCTGCGTCGCTGTGAGCCCCAAGTTAACCACAGGGCGGCGCAGCGGCCAAGAACCCCCGCTAGCCCGCAAGATAGGCACAATCGGCCAAGTCGGGCCCCCTAGCGCGCCCCACACTCTGCGCCATCACCCCGCTTGCAAGGACCTGCCCCGTGTACATCACCGTCAACAACGCTCCTGTGTTTGTCTATACCGCCGGTAAAACCTACGATGCGCACAAGCCCAGCGTCGTGTTTATCCATGGCGTGCTCAATGACCATAGCGTCTGGATTTTGCAAAGCCGCTATTTCGCCAACCATGGACACAACGTCCTGGCCATAGACTTGCCCGGCCATGGTAAGAGCGGGGGCGAAGCACCGCAAACCGTCGAACAGGGCGCACAAACGGTCATCGCGCTGCTCGACGCCGTGGGCGTGCAGCAGGCCGCGCTGGTAGGCCACAGCTTTGGTTCGCTGATTGCGCTCGAAGCGGCCGCTCAATCGCCAAGCCGGGTAAGCCAGCTGGCCATGCTGGGAGCCGCCTTTCCCATGCGCGTGTCGGCCGCGCTGCTTGACGCCGCAGTGCAAACCCCCTTGCTGGGCATAGACATGGTGACGCGCCTGTCGCTGTCGATGATGGCGCCGCCGCCCTCAACACTGGGGCCCGGCACCTGGCTGTACGGCACCAGCCGTGCCTTGCAGCGCCGCATATGGGCGGGCAACACCGAAACCAATGTGTTCTACCGTGGTTTCAAGGCCTGCGACAGCTACCAAAACGGCGAACAAGCCATGGAGCAGGTTCAGTGCCCCACGCTGTTTTTGCTGGGCCAACAAGACCAGATGACGCCGCCCAAAGCCGCACAGTCGCTGGTAAAGCGGGCGCGCCAGGGGCAAGTGCAGATGGTTGCAAGTGGACACGCCCTAATGGAAGAAGCGCCCGACGCGGTCTTAGACGCTCTGTGGGGCTTTTTGCGCTCCACAGCCACCGCCTCGGCTCCGGCGCACGCCTAGGCGCCTCTAGGTCTTGGTTTGGCGAAGGTGGCGCACGGCCAGCAACAGGGCCAAGCCACCAACAGCGCAAAAGCACAAAAACGACCAGTTAGCGATGGATCCGCCCAAAAAGGTCCAGTCCACCACCGAACAGTCGCCACTGCCTTTGAACACCATGGGAATCACGCGCTGCAGCGGAAAGTTTTCAATCATTCCGTAAAGGTCACGCCCACAACTCTGGGCCTGGGGCGGGTACCACTGCAACCAGCTTTGGCGCGCTGCAACAAAAGCACCAAAGCCGCACACCACCACCAAAACCAGGGCCGAGCTGACATGGGCCATGCGAGAGGTACGCGTGGCTAACCACGCCGCGAGCAAGGCCACCAGCACCAGTGCGTAGCGCTGGACGATGCACATCGGGCAAGGCTCCAAGCCCACCACGTGCTGCAAATACAAACCAAAGACCAGCAAGGCCACACAGCCCGCACTGACTACCAACCCCAACCGACGCGGGTGGTGGTCCACCCAATGCAACACATGGTTCACAGCAAACACCCTTGAAATTCTGGTTCATTCATCCTATCGCGCTCACCATTGTGTCGCGTAAAGCTGCGGGGCTAAGCCCATACAAGTATTGATTCTGATCAATGCTACGCAGCAAACCCCAGGCCTGTTGGCACACCCACACCTTCGCGCACTGGTTTCTCCGGTCGCCCTATGACTTGCACCCAAGCAAAGCGAATAAGATTCAGGCTTTGGCATATCCCCGCATTTTCCTGAACCCAAGGCACCCCATGGCACGCACTGTTACCTGTATCAAGCTCGGCACCGAGGCCGAAGGCCTGGACTTCCCACCCTACCCCGGCGAACTGGGCAAACGCATTTGGGAGGGCGTAAGCAAAGAGGCCTGGGCCGCCTGGCTCAAGCACCAGACCATGCTGGTTAATGAAAACCGCCTCAACCTGGCCGATGCCCGCGCCCGCCAGTACCTGGCCCGGCAAATGGAAAACCACTTCTTTGGCGACGGCGCAGACGCCGCGCAGGGCTACGTACCCCCCGCTGCCTGACCCAGGCGCCCACCTGCCGCTGCACCGACCCGTCCCCTTGGCCTGCGCGTGACCGCAGTGGCACCCCCAGCCCACACGGTGCTGGACACTGATTTTGCGGACGGTACCCAGTTTTTTGCCCTTTGGCGTCGTTGGCGCAATGCGCCCGAGCCTTGGGCCATGCTGCATTACGTCGGCTTGCAAGCCGCAGTCCTGATCGCCCAGCCGCCTGGCGCGGACCAAGCGCAATTGCGCGAATGGGCACGGGTCAGGGAGGGCCTCAACGGTCGATCTGGGTTTTACCGCCTGCTGCTCAGTGGCGGGAGGGTTTCGCTCACCCTGTGCCTGGGCGACCCGCGAGCCAGCTTGACGCGACTGGTCCTACAAGCCGACCATGTGATCTTGGGCGCTGCCTGTGCGCAAGGCCAGGCGCTTGCGGCCTTGCCCAGGTGCTGCAAGCGCGGCACAAAACTAACGTGTAGCACCGCATTGAGCAATGCCGGTGGGCCCGATGCAGCCCGCCTGCAAGCCCTGGGTTTTCAGCCGGGAGCCGCAACCGAATGGGTTTTTGACCCGGCGTGGGCCGTTCGACGAACCCGCCAAACGCCGCGCCAGATTTGGCCGCAGCCGCAACGCTGCACGGTGGTTGGCGCCGGCATTAGCGGCGCAAGCGTAGCCCGGGCGCTGGCGCTGCGCGGCTGGGAGGTGCAGATTTTGGACGCACAAGACCACCCGGGTTTAGGCGCCTCGGGGCTACCAGCGGGCTTGGTCAGCCCCGTGTACAGCGCAGACTATGGGCCGGTGTCACAGCTCACACACATTGGCTGCGCCTTGATGCGCCAACATGCCCAAATGCTGCTGGTGCAAGGCCGGGACTGGGCGCCCAGCGGCGCGTGGCTGCACCAGGTGGCCGACAAAAAAAACCACCAGGCAGGTCCGGCGCGGCACCTGCCCGAGGCGTTTTGGCTCCAACCCGGTCCCCTGGTACGCGCCTGGCTGGCCACGCCGGGCGTCAGCTTCACCGGACGGGCGCGCGTCGAAAGACTGGAGCGACTTGGCGGGCACTGGGTTTGCATAGACCAGGCCGGGCTGGAACTGGCGCGCAGCGAAGTGCTAATTGTGACCAACGCCCTGGACGCAGCGCGCTTGTTGAACGACCCCGACCCGGCCCAGCCAGCCCACGCGCCAGGGTGGGGTCTGCGCCCCGTGCCCACAGCCGCCGTGACCCAGGCACTGGCGGGGCTGCACCTCCGCTACGGCGCCGTCAGCATGGGAGCAAGCACTGGCTTGACCGATTTGCCAGCGCAGCCGGTGCAGGGCCATGGTAATTTTTTGCCCTCGGTGACGCTGGCCCAAGGGGCCATGTGGCTTGCGGGTGCAGGCTTTGGTTCCGCCCCCGCGCCAGATGTACAGGCACAGCACCGCGATAACCTGGCCCGCCTGGCGCGGTTGTTGCCCGGCGCGGCAGCCAAGGTAGCGCCACAGTTCGATTCGGGCGACGTGCAAATCTGGCAGGGCCAACGCTGCGTCAGCCAGGACCGCTTGCCTTTGGTGGGCGCCGTGCAAGCCGTGCCCGACGCCAGCGTGTGGATCAGCGCGGCCATGGGCGCCCGCGGCCTGACCCTGGCTGCCCTGTGCGCCGAACTGTTGGCGGCGCGCATAGGCGGCGAGCCGCTGCCCCTGCCCGTCCGCTTGGCCCGGCTGTTGGATGCGCAGCGTGCCGCCCGATACAGCGCCTGAAAGGGCTGCAAACTACACTTGTTCGACGCCTATCGGGCGGCCCTCGCCGCTCATTGCGGCTATGGCGCCGCCTGACAATCCGTTTTGATTCGACAAGGAAAATCCCATGGTGTTGGTAGCCGGTTCAGCCAATTTGGACTTCGTGGTGCGCGCACCGCACATCCCCGCGCCCGGCGAAACCGTGCTGGGCGGCGCCTTTCAGACCTTTGCGGGGGGCAAGGGCGCCAACCAGGCGCTGGCTTGCGCGCGTGCCGGGGGCATGGCCACGCACATGCTGCTGGCGTTGGGCGAAGACGCGTTTGCCGCGCCTATTGAGGCTTCGCTGCGCGGCGCCGGTGTCACCTTGCACACCGTGCGCCCCCATGGCGCGGCAACGGGCACCGCATTTATCTGCGTAGACGACCACGGCGAAAACGCCATCACCGTGGCGCCAGGCGCCAACGCCTGCCTGCAGGCGGCGCACCTGCCGCCCTTGCAAGGCTTTAGCCACCTGTTGATGCAACTTGAAATTCCGCTGCCCACCGTTACCGCCTATGCGCGGGCGGCGCAGACAGCGGGCTTGCGGGTGGTACTCAATGCCGCACCTGCGCAAGCGCTGGGCCCGGAACTGCTCGCGGCCGTGGACTTGCTGGTAGTCAACGAGGGCGAGCTGCGTGCGCTGGCGGGCAACCAAGGCAGCGTGGCAGATTGCCTGACTCGCCTACCCTGCCCCGCCGTGGTGGTGACCCTGGGCGCGCGCGGCTGCGTGGCCCGCCAGGGCGATGGGTTCTACGCGCAAACCAGCTTCCACGTGCAGGTGGTAGACACCACAGGCGCAGGGGACACGTTTTGCGGCTCGCTGGTGGCTGCGCTGGCACGCCAACACACCATGGGCCACGCACTGCGCCAAGCCAGCGCCGCTGCTGCGCTGGCCTGCACCCAGATGGGCGCGCAAAGCAGCGTGCCACACGCCGCCGATGTGCTTGCGTTTTTGTCCCAACCCTCGCACGTGGATGAGGCACAAGCCTTGCTGGCGCTGCGTCAGTTCGCCGGGCTGCCCTGAGTGCCGTCCATCCGCGCCCTGCCCGACCCGGGGCTCCCGCCATCGACTCTCTGATATCCACCATGACACACCTTTCCCCCCACCGAGTGATTTACGACACCGACCCCGGCGTCGACGACGCCATGGCCTTGTACTACGCGCTGGCCCATCCCGATATTGAGGTGCTGGGCGTCACCACCACTTTTGGCAACGTGACGGTAGAACAAGCCGCGCGTAACGCCCTGTATTTGTTGGCCATTGCCGGGCGCGGGGAGATCCCGGTCACCCAGGGCGTGGCCGCGCCGCTGATCAAACACGGCGAAGCGCCGCCCGATCACATCCACGGTGCCGACGGCCTGGGCAACTTGCCGCAGCGAGAGGCCATACACAAGCAGCTCGACGCGCGCAGCTCGGCGCAGTTCATCGTGGACATGGCGCGCCAGCATCCCGGCCAAATCACGGTGGTCGCCGTCGGCCCCTTGGGCAACTTGGCGCTGGCGCTGGCCATTGAGCCGCAACTACCGCGCTTGCTGCGCAAAGTGGTCACCATGGGCGGCGCGGTGCTGGAGCCGGGCAATGTATCGCCCGTGGCCGAGGCCAATATCTGGAACGACCCGCACGCCGCCGACATTGTTTTTACCGCAGGGTTCGATCTGACCATGGTGGGGCTGGACGTGACCCACCAAGTGATCCTGCCTGTGAGCCTGTTTGCGCAAATTGCCCGGCACCAGCAGCACCCCGCCACCGACACGCTGCACCACGCGGTGGCGTTTTATGCCGACTTTTACAGCGGCTTGTACCCGCATGTGGCAGCCATCCACGGCTGCTTTGGCCACGATGTGCTGGCCTTTGTGGCGCTCACCAACCCCGAGCTATTCAGCACCGAGACGGGCCGCGTGCGCGTGGCGGTGGACGGCCTGGCCCAGGGCCAGACCATGCTGCGGCGCAAAAGCATCGCCTACCCGCAAAGTGGCTGGGGCCCGGAGGTGCCTGATACCCAGGTTTGCATCCAGGTGCAAGCGCCGGCCTGCAAAGCGCTGATTGAACGCACCCTGATGGGCGCCTGGCTGGGGGCTTAACGATGCAAACGATGCAGTTGCCCGTTTTGGACTTCCACGCCCCTGACGCCCCGCAGGCCTTTTGCCGCAGCCTGCACGAGACCGGCTTTGCCGTCTTGCGCAACCACCCTTTGCCTCAAAGCCTGGTGGAAGGCATTTACGCCGAATGGCAGGCCTTTTTTGCCCAAGAAGCCAAGCACGCCTACGCGTTTGATCCGGCCACGGGTGACGGCTATTTTTCCACCGCCGTGTCCGAGACCGCCAAGGGTGAAAAGCAGCGCGACCTCAAGGAGTTTTTTCACGTCTTTCCGTGGGGGCGCTACCCCGCTGAGGTGTCTGAGGCGGCCCGCGACTACTACGCCCAAGCCAGCGCCCTGGCCGCCACCCTGCTGGGCTGGGTGCAGGCGCATTCCCCGGCGGATGTGCTGGCGCGCTTTTCCATGCCGCTGCCGCAGATGCTCGAAGCCAGCGACCACACCTTGTTGCGGGTGCTGCATTACCCACCCTTGACGGGCGACGAGGTGCCCCAAGCATTGCGTGCCGCAGCCCACACCGACATCAACCTGCTCACCCTGTTGCCAGCGGCCACCGCGCCGGGGCTGCAAATCCGCGCACCAGACGGCAGCTGGATAGCCGTGCCTTGCGACTTTGGCCTCTTGATCGTCAACATCGGCGACATGCTGCAAGAAGCCTCGGGGCACTACTACCCGTCCACCGTGCACCGGGTGCTCAACCCAACGGGGCCCGAGCGCACCAAGAGCCGCATCTCGCTGCCCCTGTTTTTGCACCCCCGGCGCGAGGTGGTTCTGTCCGGCCGCTACACAGTGGGCAGCTACTTTGATGAACGGATGCGCGAGCTGCGCGCCTTGGACCAGTAATCGGTCGCGGCCAGGGCTGGCGTCTGCCGAGCCAGATCCGATTCGTAGTGCGCAAATTGCGCATAAAGAAATAGCAAAAATGTAGTTTTCAATATAAGCGCAGACCCCTACAGTCGGCGCACTTGAGACAGGGTAAGCCGCGCGCAACCCGTCCGATGCCCTATTTACCCCGCCCCCGCATGTACCAATACACCGACTTTGACCGCCAGTTTGTCCACGCCCGCGCTGCGCAGTACCGCGACCAGCTCACCCGCAACCAGGCGGGCACGCTGGCCGACGACGAATTTCGCCCCCTGCGCCTGCAAAACGGCTGGTATGTGCAGCGCTACGCGCCCATGCTGCGCGTGGCCGTGCCCTATGGCGAGCTCAACAGCGCGCAATTGCGCGTGCTGGCGCAAATTGCCCAAGACTTTGACACCCCCAGCCCCGAGCTGCTTGCCCACGCACAAAGCACGCAAGACCAGATTGGCAACGGCCCGGCGCCCAAGCTGACCACCAACTACGGCCACTTCACCACCCGGCACAACGTGCAGTTCAACTGGATTCCGCTGGACAAAAGCGCCGACGTGATGGACTTGCTGGCCAGCGTCAACCTGCACGGCATTCAGACCAGCGGCAACTGCATCCGCAACATCACCAGCGACGAGCGCGCTGGCATTGCCACCGACGAGGCGGTGGACCCCCGGCCTTATGCCGAAGTGCTGCGCCAGTGGAGCACGCTGCACCCCGAGTTCGCCTACCTGCCGCGCAAGTTCAAGATCGCCATCACCGGCTCGGTGGAAGACCGCGCAGCCATTGCCTGGCACGACGTGGGCCTGCGCGTGCTGCGCAACGCGGGAGGCGAAGTGGGTTTTCAGGTGCTGGTGGGCGGCGGCATGGGCCGCACGCCGGTAATTGCCTCCGAGGCGCGGTCCTTTTTGCCCTGGAACCAGATCATTAATTATTTGGAGGCCGTGGTGCGCGTGTATAACGGCTGGGGCCGTCGGGACAATATGTACAAGGCGCGTATCAAGATTTTGGTCAAGGCCGAAGGCCAGCGTTATTTTGACGAAGTCGAGGCTGAATACCAACGCATTTTGGCCGACGGCGCCAAGCACACCATTCCGCAAGCCGAACTCGACCGCGTAAGCGCCTGCTTTGTTGCGCCCACCGTGGACGCCGTACCCGTGGCCACCCAAAACGCCGCAGAACACGCGCTGATCGCCCAGGCGCAAGCCACGCCCGAATTTGGCCGCTGGCTGGCGCAAAACGTGGCCGGCCACAAAAACCCGGGGCTGCGTGCGGTCACGCTGTCCTTCAAACGCCTAGGCCAGGCACCTGGCGACGCCACCGCCGACCAGTTGCGCACCAGCGCGGTGCTGGCCGACCAGTTCTCGGCAGGCGAAGTGCGCGTCAACCATGACCAAAACCTGGTTTTGCCCTGGGTGCGCGTGGACCAGCTGATTGATCTGTGGCACGCCGCCAAAGCCGCTGGTTTGGCGCGGGCCAATATCCACTTGCTCAGCGACATGATTGCCTGCCCCGGCGGCGACTACTGCGCCCTGGCCAACGCCCGCTCGCTGCCCCTGGCCGCCGCCATTACCGAGCGCTACCAAGACCTCGACGAACTGTTTGACCTGGGCGAAATTGACCTGCACATCAGCGGC
>CAMDKE010000092.1 GCA_945901215.1 Comamonas sp. lk | reverse complement strand
CAGTAGTGAGCCTGCGGCTACGTCCCAGGGTTGCAAGCCGCGCTCAAAAAAGCCGTCTGTGTAGCCTGCGGCCACATAGGCCAGGTCCAGCGCTGCAGCGCCCGGGCGGCGAATGCCAGCGGTGCGCTGCATCACGTCACCGATCATGGCCAGGTACTCCTGAAAGTTGTCGCCTTCGCGGAAGGGAAAGCCGGTGGAAATCAGACAGCCCTTGAGCTCCGTGCGCTTGGAGACGCGGATACGCCGGTCGTTCAGAAACGCGCCACGGCCTTTGGTGGCGGTAAACAAATCGTTGCGGGTGGGGTCGTAGACCACGGCCTGTTCGACCTTGCCTTTGACCGCCAGGGCGATGCTTACGCAGTAAATCGGCAGGCCGTGGATGAAGTTGGTGGTGCCGTCCAGCGGGTCAATGATCCAGACGAATTCAGAATCTTGTGCGCCATGTTCGCGGCCCGACTCTTCGGCCCAGATGGCGTGGCCGGGGTAGGCAACGAGCAGGGTGTCGATGATCGCTTTTTCTGCGGCGTGGTCGACTTCGGTCACAAAGTCGTTGGCCTTCTTTTGGGACACCCGGACCGATTCAATGTCCAGCGCGGCGCGGTTGATGATGTTGCCAGCGGCGCGGGCGGCCTTGATGGCCACATTGATCATGGGGTGCAGATTGAGCGACATAAATTGTGGGGTGAAGAACGGAGGAGGGCGCGCGCTGGCGATGCGGCGGCGGTGTTCGCTGTGTGTGGGACACGCAAAGCGACAATAGACTGATTTTACCCGCCCGGCCCGGTTTCGGGCCTGCCGCACCCATGCACACCCGTTTCATCCTGATCCAGACCAGCCACGCTGGCAACGTGGGCGCCGCCGCGCGCGCCATGAAGACCATGGGCTTTGACGACCTGGTGCTGGTGGCGCCGCGCTGGCCCAATGTGCTGCGGCGCGAAGAAACCATCCAGCGCGCCAGCGGTGCCCTGGACGTGCTGGAAAAGTGCCGCATCGTCGATACCCTGGACGAAGCGCTCGAAGGCGTGGACCACCTCTGCGCCACCGCCATGACGCCGCGCGACTTTGGCCCGCCCACGCGCTGGCCGCGCGAGCACTTTGCGCAACTGTTGGCGGCGCCCGCAGCGCCCACCGATGCTTCGCCGACCCAACCCGCAGGCGTGGCCTTTTTGTTTGGCTCGGAGCGCTTTGGTATGTGCAACGAGGACGTGTACCGCTGCCACGCCTGCCTGAGCATCCCCAGCAATCCGGAGTTTGGCTCGCTCAACATCGGTGCTGCCTTGCAGGTGATTGCCTATGAATGGCGATTGGCGCTCGGTGGCTTTGGCGCCCATGCCCAAATACCTGCGCGCTCCAGCGCGCAGCCACCATCGGGCGCCTTGGCCGACGCGGCGCAGGTGGCGGGCATGCTCACGCACCTAGAGCGGGCTTTGGTCGACCTGGGTTTTCTGGACCCGGCAGCGCCTAAAAAGCTGATGCCACGCTTGAACCAGCTCTTCAACCGCGCTAGCGTGACCGAGGAAGAAATCCACATCCTGCGCGGCATCGCCAAGGCGGTTGTGCAGCAGTCGACCTTCGTGCGCCAAGGCAAACCCCTGCGCGGGGCCGATGCTGGCGCCAAGGGATAGACTTGTGCCCATGTTTTCCCGCATCCGCACCGACATCCAATGCATTCTTGACCGCGACCCGGCTGCGCGCAGCACCTGGGAGGTCATCACTTGTTACCCCGGCCTGCACGCTGTGGTCTTGCACCGTCCGGCGCATTGGTTCTGGAACCATGGCTTCAGATGGCTGGGGCGCTTTACCTCGCACATCGCGCGTTTTTTGACCGGTATTGAGATCCACCCCGGCGCCAAGATCGGCGACCGCGTATTTTTTGACCACGCCATGGGCACGGTGGTGGGCGAGACGGCTGAGATTGGCGACGGTTGCACGATTTACCAAGGCGTCACCCTGGGCGGCACCTCGCTCTACAAAGGCGCTAAACGCCACCCCACCTTGGGCAAAGATGTGGTGGTCAGCGCCGGGGCCAAGGTGCTGGGTGGCTTTGAGGTAGGAGACGGCGCCAAGATTGGCAGCAACGCGGTGGTTATCAAGCCCGTCCCCGCTGGCGCCACGGCCGTGGGTATTCCGGCGCGCATCATCCAAAGCAATGCAGGCGAGAGCGCCGATGTGGCTGCGCAGCAACCCAAGTTCAGTGCCTACGGCATTACCCAAGAAGACGACCCGGTCAGCCAAGCATTGCGCGGCCTGATCGACAGCGCGTCTAGCCAAGACCACCAAATCGCCTTGCTATGGCAGGCCTTGGAAAAGCTGTGCCAGCAGCAGCAAGTGCAAATGCCCGGCGATGCGGCTCGCAGCGAATGCTTTGAGGCCGAACGGCTCAATCAGCTGGTGGGCAAGTAGTCAGGCTCAGGCCACGCGCGGCGCACGCTGCGCCGTTTTGGGCCGAAAGGCCTTGCACACCGTGTCCACCGTTTCCAGGTAAGGCCCGCCAATCAGGTCGATGCAATACGGCACGGCGGCAAATATGCCGGCCACTTGTACCGCTCCCGCGTCGTCCTTGAGTCCTTCAAGCGTTTGCGCGATGGATTTGGGTTGTCCCGGCAGGTTGATGATCAGGCTCTTGCCCCGAATCACGGCCACCTGGCGCGACAAAATGGCGGTGGGTACAAAGTTCAGGCTGATCTGGCGCATTTGCTCGCCAAAGCCGGGCATAACCTTGTGCGCCACGGCCAAAGTGGCCTCAGGCGTCACGTCGCGCAGGGCCGGGCCGGTGCCGCCTGTGGTCAGCACCAGGCTGCAACCGGCCTCTACCAGCTCAATCAGTGCGGCGCTGATGCCGTCCTGCTCGTCGGGAATCAGCCGCGCCTCAAATGTGATCGGGTTGATCAGCGCGCTGCGCAGCCAGTCTTGCAGGGCGGGCAAGCCCAGGTCTTGGTAGACGCCGCTGCTGGCGCGGTCGCTGATGGACACGATGCCGATCTTTACGGCATCAGGCGGTGCGGTATTGCTCATGCGTCGGCTCCGGGGTTGGTGGGGGGTACTTGAACGTCATCGACATTGTTTTCGCCCATCAACTGGGCGCGCACCAACTGAAAAATATCGCGGTAGGCGCGGCCATGGCGCTGCGCCTCGCCCGGGCGCTCGGGCACTGCGTCTTTGCGTGCCTGGCGAACCAGAGCGCGAAGTTGTTGGCTGTCGGTGGACGGGCTCAGGTTGATCCACTGGCCCAGCGCGTCGTCGTCGGCCAGCAGCCGGTCGCGCCACATTTCGGCCTGGTGCAGGGTTTGCGTCTCTAGGGCTGATGGCGTATGTTGCTCTACCAAGGCGGTGCGAATGGTCTCGTGCTTTTCTGGCTCCAACTTGCGCATGAGCTTACCGATGAACTGCATCTGACGGCGCTTGCCTTCAAAGTTGCTGATGCGTTTGGCCTCTGCCAGGGCTTCGACCAGCTTCTCGGGAAGGTCCAAACGCGTAATCAGTTCTGTGCGCAAGGTCAGCAGGTCTTCACCGAGCTTTTGCACTTCGGTGCTTTCGCGCTTGAGGTCGGTGCGGGTGGCTTCGTCCGTTCCTTTGAGCTCGCGCTTGTACTCTAGGTCGAGTGCGCTGCCCTCCGCCACAAACTGGCCCTTGACGAAGTAGCCCTTTTTTAATTTTCTTGACATAGCCAAGTATCATAGCTGCCGCATGAAGAAACCAACCCCCTCCCCCAAAGCGCGCGCTGCCCAGCCCCTTCCCGGTTTTGCCTACAGCCGCGCATTTTTTGAATCCCGCGTCGACGCCAGCCTCAAGGCCGCCAAAAAGCTCGGTGCCTCAGCCGCCGCTGCCGAGGTGTCCGAGGGCTGTGGCCTGAGCGTTTCGGTGCGCAATGGCGAACTCGAAAACGTCGAACGCAACCGCGACAAGTCACTCGGCGTGACGGTGTACCTGGGCCAACGCCGGGGCAACGCCAGCACCTCCGATTTCTCAGACGCCGCGATCGCCCAAACCGTGCGTGCGGCCTACGACATTGCCCGATTCACTGCCGAAGATCCGTTTGCCAGCCTGCCCGCAGCGCAGGACATTTGCCCGGTGGACGAACGCAGCCGTGATCTGGATCTGTTTCACCCTTGGGACATCAACAGCGCCCAAGCGGCCGAGCTGGCGCTGGCCTGTGAGGCCGCCGCTTTGTCGGTGGACAAGCGCATTGCCAATAGTGAAGGCGCGGCGGTGTCAGCTCAGCAATCGCACTTTTTTACCGCGCACACCAATGGCTTTCGCGGCGGCTACGCCAGTTCGCGCCATTCGTTGTCCGTCTCGCCCATTGCCGGCAAAGGCAAAGATATGCAGCGCGACGGCTGGTACAGCTCCATGCGCAAGTCCTCAGACTTAGCTTCGCCCGAGGCGGTGGGCCGCTACGCCGCCGAGCGCGCCCTGAGCCGCCTGAAGTCCCGCAAGATTGCCACTACCGAGTGCCCCGTGCTGTTTGAGTCGCCTATGGCCGCGGGCCTGCTGGGCGCCTTGGTGCAAGCAGTGAGTGGCGGCGCTCTGTACCGCAAAAGTTCGTTTTTGCTCAACTCCCTGGGCAAGATGGTGCTGCCCAAGCACATGGACTTATTCGAAGACCCGTTTGTGATGGGCGGTAAGGGTAGCTCGCCGTTTGATGAAGAAGGCGTGCGTGTGCAACCCCGTCAGGTGGTGGAGGCCGGGCGCTTGCAAGGCTATTTCCTGAGCAGCTACACCGCCCGCAAACTGGGCATGCAAACCACGGGCAATGCCGGGGGCTCGCACAACCTGATCCTGCGCTCGCGCCGCACCCGACCCGGCGACGACCTCGACGCCATGGTGCGCAAACTCGGCACCGGTTTGCTGGTCACCGAGCTGATGGGCCAGGGCGTGAACTACGTCACCGGAGACTACTCTCGCGGTGCCAGCGGCTTCTGGGTGGAAAACGGCCAGATTGCCTACCCGGTTCATGAAATCACCATTGCCGGCAATATGAAAGATATGTTGCGTGGCATTGAGGCGGTGGGGGCGGATGCCTACAACTATGGGGCCAAAACGGTGGGTTCTATTCTGGTGAATCGGATGAAGGTGGCGGGGTCTTAGGCGCTACTTTTTTGCGCCGGTGGCGTTGGCGGACTGCTTTTTGTTTTTGCCTCACCTATCCCCCCGGCCCCCTTTCCTCCCCAGCGGGGAGGAAAGGGGGAGCTAACAGCCACATTTGGTTTCTGAGCTTCGGCTAGGGCACCACTGACCGCTACCCAGTGCGCGCGGTCGGTATTTGAGTTGGTTAGCGCCACTATTTCGCTGCGCGTTGCGAGCGCAACAGTCCGGGTGACACGCCGGTAGAAGGCTAGCCGAAGCGACAAAATCAAATGTGGACTTCTCTCCCCCTTTCCACCCCGGTGGGGGTGGAAAGGGGGCCGGGGGGATAGGGGGGGTCAGCCCGAACCTTACCCGGCCAAGGCAGACTTAACCGCCGCCGACACCGCAGACATCTCCGCCTTACCCGCCAATCGCGTCTTGACTACGCCCATCACTTTGCCCATGTCGCCAGGCCCCGACGCGCCCAACTCCACCACGATGGCCTTGACGGCCGCCAGCACCTCGTCGGCCGACATACGCTGCGGCAGATAGGCCTGCAGCACAGTGATCTCGGCGGCTTCTTTGTCGGCCAGGTCTTGGCGGGCGGCGGACTCAAAGGCGGCAATCGAGTCTTTGCGCTGCTTGATGAGTTTGTCCACCAGGCCGACCACGGCGGCGTCGTCGAGCACGATGCGCTCATCCACCTCGCGCTGCTTGCAGGCCGCCAGCAGCAAGCGGATGGTGCCCAGGCGCTCGCTGTCTTTGGCGCGCATGGCGGTTTTCATATCTTCGGTAATTTGGTCTTTGAGTGACATGGTGGGCGGTTCCTGCGGTAGGGGAGTAGAAATTAAAAAAGCCCGCCTGAGCGTCCCCGGGCGAGCTTTTTGCGCTTCGGAAGCTGTTCGGCCTCCGGGCAGAAGAAACTTAGAACAGTTTCTTGGGTAACTGCATGCTGCGAATGCGCTTGTAGTTGCGCTTTACGGCAGCTGCTTTTTTGCGCTTGCGAATCGCGGTAGGTTTCTCGTAAAACTCGCGAGCACGCAAGTCAGTGAGCAGGCCGAGCTTTTCAATGGTGCGTTTAAAGCGGCGCAGTGCGACGTCAAAGGGTTCGTTTTCTTTTACACGGATCGTTGTCATTACGTAAGGGTGTCCAAAATGTGCCGACGCCGGTTACGGGGGAAGATCGGGCCTCCCGTGCCAGGTGCAGCGTGTTCCCCGCTAAAAAGTTGATCAGGCAGCGGGGGTTTGCCAGCAAAGCCATGGATTATAGCCGCGCGTGGTCGGGCCTATTCGGGCTAATTCGGGTCTATTTGGGCTAACTTTGCGTGCCGGGCTGCGCCAGCGCAAGCGCACACGCGTGCGCGCTGGCCCAGGCCCATTGGAAGTTGTAGCCACCCAGCCAGCCGGTCACGTCCACCACCTCGCCAATGAAATACAGGCCGGGTTGGCGTGACTCCATGGTTTGGCTAGACAGCACAGCGGTGCTCACCCCGCCGGCGGTGACTTCGGCCTTGCGGTAGCCCTCGGTGCCGTTGGGCGTAATTTCCCATTGGCTCAGGCGCTCGGCCAGTGCGGCCAGCGCTTTGTCGGGTGTGTCGGCAACATTTCTGTCCCAGGGCTGGCCCGTAGAAGCTCCTTGGGCAATCCAGGTTTCCGCGAGGCGGCTGGGAACGATGGCAGCCAGTTCATTGGCTAGCAGCTTGCGCGAGCGGGTTTTGGCTTGCAAGAGTTGCTGCCCCACATCGAAGCCAGGTGCCAAGTTCAGGCGAATGGGGGTGTGGTCCTGCCAGTAGCTGGAAATTTGCAGCACGCCCGGGCCGCTCAGTCCCCGGTGGGTGAACAACAGGTCTTCTGAAAACGAAATTGCAGTTTTTTTGCTGCCGGTGGAAATGGCCACGGGCAAGGACAGGCCCGAGAGTGGGGCAAACGGCGCCCATTGCGCCTCGTCAAAGGTCAGCGGCACCAGCGCGGGGCGAGTTGCCACTACCGGCAGGTCAAACTGGCGGGCAATGCGGTAGCCGAAGTCGGTTGCGCCGATTTTGGGAATGGATAGCCCGCCGGTGGCAACTACCACCGACCGGCAAGCGACCGGCCCTTGGCTGGTGTCGAGCCGGTAGCGCGGCGCCAGAGTGGCGCTGGGAAGCGGTGGGTGGTCCGTGGCGTGCAAGCCATTGATGCGGCAGGGTTGCCAACGGGTCACGCCACCGGTAGCGCACTCGGCCAGCAGAACCCGGATGATGTCCTCGGCCGAGCGGTCGCAAAACAGCTGGCCCTTGTGCTTCTCGTGATGGGCCACGCCATGCTTTTTCAGCAAATCCACAAAATCGCGCGGCGTGTAGCGTGACAAGGCCGAGCGGCAAAAGCGCGGGTTGTCGCTGATGAAGTTCGCCGGCGTGGTGTCTAGATTGGTGAAATTGCAGCGCCCACCGCCGGAGATGCGGATTTTTTCGGCCACTTTTTCGGTGTGATCAATCACCAGCACCTTAAGGCCACGCTGCCCCGCCTCGCCAGCGCAAAACAATCCGGCGGCGCCAGCCCCGACCACCACCGCATCAAAAATTTCCATGGCGGCAAGTGTAGGTGTAGGCGCTAGGTGCTCAGCTTTCCCCTGAATCCACAAACCTCAGCCACCGCACACTGCCCACACTGCGGTTTGCGCGCCTGGCAGACATAGCGGCCATGCAGTATCAGCCAATGGTGGGCGTCGACCAAGTATTTTTTGGGGATGCGTTTGAGCAGTTTGAGCTCCACCGCCAGCGGGGTTTTGCCCGGGGCCAGGCCGGTGCGGTTGCCCAGGCGAAACAGGTGGGTGTCGACCGCCATGGTGGGCTCACCAAAGGCCACGTTAAGCACCACATTGGCTGTTTTGCGGCCCACGCCGGGCAGGGCTTCGAGCGCTTCGCGGGTGCGGGGCACCTCGCCGCCGTGTTGTGCTGCCAATATTTCGCAGGTTTGCAGCAGGTGGCGCGCCTTACTGCGGAAAAGGCCGATGGTTTTGATTTGCGCCTCCAGGCCTTCTAAGCCCAGCGCGATGATTTTTTGCGGCGTGTTGGCCACGGCAAACAGGCCGCGCGTAGCCTTGTTCACACCCACGTCCGTGGCCTGGGCCGAGAGCAATACGGCTGCCAGTAGCTCAAACACGCTGGCGTAATGCAGCTCGGTTTGCGGGTGCGGGTTGGCCGCTTGCAGAGTGGCGAAGAAGGTCTCGATCTGGATGGCGTTCATAGAGTGGGCGGTTTGAAAAGAAGACAATAGCGGCAAAACCACACGGACAAGATACACCATGCCCTTGCAATTCGCCGACCGCCTGCAAAACATCGAAACCTCTGCCATCCGCGAGCTATTTAAGCTGCTGGGCAAGCCCGGCATCATCAGCTTTGCCGGAGGCTTTCCTGATCCCGCGCTGTTTGACGTCGAAGGACTCAAGATATCTGCTGACGCAGTGCTCTCCAACAATCCCGGCCCGGTGCTGCAATATGGCGCCACCGAAGGCTGGGGCCCGCTGCGCGAGCAGATCAGCCACTTCATGGCGGGCAAGGGCGCAACTGTGGCGCCCGACGGCCTGATCGTCACCACCGGCAGTCAGCAGGCACTGGACCTGATTGGCAAAACCATGATCTCGCCCGGTGACAAGGTGATTGTCGAAGCGCCCACGTTTTTGGCCACCATTCAGTGCTTCCGGCTATACGGCGCACACCTGATCGGCGCGCCGATTGACGCCGATGGCGTGAACGTGGACCGGTTGGAGCAGTTGATTGAGGAGCACAAGCCCAAGCTGGTGTATCTGATCCCCACTTTTGGCAACCCCAGCGGCGCCACCCTCAGTCTGGAGCGCCGCCTGCGCGTGCTTCAAATTGCCGCGCGCACCCACACGCTGGTTGTGGAAGACGACCCCTATGGCGAGTTGTACTTTGACCAGGCGCCGCCACCGAGCCTGCTGGCGCTGAGCGACCAGGTGTCGGGCAGCCGCGAGTACCTGGTGCACTGCGGCAGCCTGAGCAAGATTTTGAGCCCCGGCCTGCGCGTGGGCTGGATGATTGCGCCGCCCGAGTTGCTGGCGCGCGCCACCATGTGCAAGCAGTTCAGCGACGCCCAC
>CAMDKE010000091.1 GCA_945901215.1 Comamonas sp. lk | reverse complement strand
CCTCGCAGTTGTCGCCGTACTGGTCTTTGGCGTGGCACTTGGGGCATTCGCCTTTGATAAAGCGGTCCGGCAAAAACATGTTTTTGGCCGGGTCAAAAAACTGTTCAATGGTTTTACGCTCGATCAGCGAGCCGCCTTGCTCCTGGGGGATGTCCCGCAGATCGCGGTAAATCTGGCGTGCCAGTTCGTGGTTCTCGGGGGCGTCGGTGCTGTGCCAGTTGTCAAAGCCGATGTGAAAGCCGTCCAGGTAGGGTTTGCGTCCGGCGGCAATGTCGGCCACAAACTGCTGGGGCGTTTGCCGGCCTTCTCAGCCGCGATCATGATGGGCGCGCCGTGCGTGTCGTCGGCGCACACAAAGTTGACCGCGTGGCCCTGCATGCGCTGGAAGCGCACCCAGATATCGGCCTGGATGTATTCCATGATGTGGCCGATGTGGAAATTGCCGTTGGCGTAGGGCAGGGCGGTGGTGACAAAGAGTTGGCGCGGCATAGGAGGTGTAAACCTTGGGGCGAAGGGGGCGATTTTAGATGTTCCACAATCAACGCATGAACTTCGCTATCTTTAAGCCATTCCAGCGAAACCGACTGTTTGGACTGGTGGTTTGTGTGCTGGCGTGGTGTGCCACCGGCATGGCGCAGGCCAGCGAGCTGGCCGACAAACTTAAACGCCCGGACTACGCCTTGCTGATGCGCCACAGCCTGGCCCCGGGAACCGGTGACCCCTCTGGCTATAGCTTGGCCGACTGTGCCAGCCAGCGCAACCTGAGCGACGAGGGCCGCCAGCAGGCGGTGCGCGCCGGGCAGTGGTTGCGCCGGCAGGGCGTGCACAGCGCCCTGGTGCTGACCAGTCCGTGGTGTCGCTGCAAAGACACAGCCATGCGCCTGGGCTTGGGTGACGTGTCCGTAGAACCCGCGCTAGCCTCATTTTTTGGCGAATCCCAACGCGCGCAGGAATTTACCCAGCGCCTGCAGCAGCGACTCACCCAAGCTGGCCCAACAAAGGGAGACAAAGCCCTGGTGCTGGTTACCCACCACGTCAACATCCTGGCCTATATGGGCGAAAACGTGGGCTCTGGCGACATGGTGTTGGTGCAGTTTGATGCGCAAGGCATGTTGATCAACGCCAAGCGTTACCCCAGCCCCTAGGCGGGGGTGTTCCAGCCAAAAAACTGGCGGATCTCCGAACTTTGGGCTGCGGCGTCGGCCCGGCCCAAATCCATCAAGGCCTGGGTGTAAGGCGCCTCAAACAGCAAGTAGCTCAGTAGCGCGTCGCCCTGTCCCTGGGCCGGGGCGTCGGTGCGGCCCAGGGTGCGCAGCAGGCTTTGCACGGTGGGCGGCAAGGCCTGTGCATGTGCGGCGGCGATCACGTCTAGGCGCTGCGAGGGCGCAATCAGCAGCAACTCCACCGGGCGCAAGTGGGTGTTGGTGCGCTTGTCAGGCGGGATCAATTGCAAGGTTTGGTTGATGCGACGCAGGCGTTCTACGTCGACTGAGAGCGAGTCCAAGAAGATGCTCGAAAGTGCGTGGCCGGCAATTTGCGCCAAATTCGGGTACTGCGGCTCGGCGGTTGAACGGGTCTGAGGCTCTTGCATGCGCCCGGCGCCGACCACCAAAATGCGTTCTGCCCCCAGGTGGATGGCCGCTGACGTGGGCGCCGTTTGGCGCATCGAGCCATCACCAAAAAAGGCCGGACCTTGGGGTCCGTCCAAGCGCACCGCTGGAAATACAAAGGGAATGGCCGCGCTGGCCAGCAAATGAGCCACACCAATTGGGCTGTGCTGCGCCAGGCGCTGGTTGCGCACCCAAGGCGCCACCGGAGCGTCGCTTTGAAAAAATGTGACGTGCTCGCCCGAACCATAGCTCGAGGCGGTAATCGCCAGCGCCTTCAAGTGCCCCTCTTGCAATAGACCAGGCAGGCGCCCAAAGCGCACGCGCTTGGTCAGCAAATCGTGCAGCGGGTCGTTGTTGAGCAGCGACCTGGGGCGCATGCGTTTTTGCCGCAACAACCAGCCCAGCGACAACAGCGAGAGCCAGCGCGCGCCCGAGCGCACCATGCCCAAGATGCCGGTGTCATACACCTGCTCCACATGGAAGTTACCCCACACGTCCACCAACTCGGCCATGGCACTTTCGAAGTCGTCGGCGCCGCAGGCCAACACGGCGGCGTTGATTGCGCCGGCCGATGTGCCTGTGATGACTGGAAACGGGTTGGGCCCTGCGCCAAAACCGCAGTCTCGGCGGATGGCGGCAATCGTTTGCAGCACGCCCACCTGGTAGGCCGCGCGGGCGCCACCCCCGCTGAGCACGAGTCCGGTAATTTGCTGCGCAGGCGGCGGTGGTTGCGGCATAGCGGATTCGGGTTGTGGCGCACGGTGCGGCGCCGGGGCGTTTGGGATGCTGCTTAAACCATACCACCAAAGGCCATTGGCGCTGCCGCTAGACTCGGGCCCGAACCAATTTAGAGGAGTGTGTAGTGGCAGCAAGCGAACAAGCCGTTCTTGAAGTCCTCAAGACCGTCATCGATCCCCATACCGGCAAAGACTTTGTCAGTGCCAAATGCATCAAAAATCTGAGCTTGCAAGGCGACACCGTGCAGTTTGATTTGGAAATGGGCTACCCGGCCCAAAGCCAAATCCCCGGCTTTTGCCAGGCCCTGGCCGCTGCCGCGCAGACGGTCGATGGCGTGGTGCACGTTGAGATCCAGCCGCGCCTGAACGTCACGGCCCACGCCGTGCAGCGCGGCGTGCAGCTGCTGCCTGGCGTAAAAAACATCGTGGCCGTGGCCTCGGGCAAAGGCGGCGTGGGCAAAAGTACCACGGCGGTCAATCTGGCCCTGGCCTTGGCTGCCGAAGGCGCCCGCGTGGGACTGCTTGACGCCGACATTTACGGCCCGAGCCTGCCGATGATGATGGGCATCACGGGCAAACCCGCGTCCGAGGACGGCAAGACCATGGAGCCTTTGTTCAATTACGGCGTCCAGGTGATGTCGATTGGGTTTTTGGTTGCCCAAGACGAGGCCATGATCTGGCGCGGCCCCATGGCCACACAGGCGCTGGAGCAACTGCTGCGCCAAACCCATTGGCAGGACCTTGACTACCTGGTGGTGGATATGCCCCCGGGCACGGGCGACATTCAGCTCACGCTGAGCCAGCGCGTGCCCATGACGGGTGCTGTCATCGTCACCACGCCGCAAGACATTGCACTCTTGGACGCCAAAAAAGGCATCAAGATGTTCGAAAAAGTGGGCGTGCCGATCTTGGGCATCGTGGAAAACATGGCGGTGCACGTGTGCAGCAACTGCGGGCACGTGGAGCACATTTTCGGCGCTGATGGTGGCAAAAACATGGCCGCAGAGTACGCCATGGACTACCTGGGCGCCTTGCCCTTGGCCATGTCCATACGTGAGCAGGCCGACAGCGGCCGCCCCACCGTGGTGGCAGACCCCGAGGGCGACGTGGCCGCGCTCTACAAAGCGGTCGCGCGCAAGGTGGCAGTGGCCATTGCAGCCAAGAACAAAGACTTTTCCAGCAAGTTCCCCAGCATCACCATTTCTAAAACGACCTGAGCCAAAAGCGTTCGCGCGCCTCCACAAGAGGCCATGGGTGTGTTCGACCGATCGTCAGCAGTTTTCTTGATGTCGTTATGGCCCAGCCTTGTGAGCTGGGGCCTGGGCTGTGGGCATACCGCCGCATCCAAGCTGAACAAGCGGTTGTGGATTGCGTTTCAGCCTGCATCGGGTCGAGCGGGACCATCAAATTTTTTGGAAACCCCATGGCAACTAAGTAGTTCGGCTTGCTCGACAAGGAGCGCATCATTGCAGGCCCCGGCCTTAACCGCTGGCCGCTTCCCCCGGTCGCGCTAGCCATCCACCTGTGTATCGGCATGGCCTTGGGCTGGGCTATATCTTGCCTGTGTCGAAGCTGATTAAATGGATTCCGACCCGCCGCAGCATGGCTCCTTTCATGCTGCACGAAGTGTTTGGCGGGACGGTGTTGGCATTCCCGCAAAGTTTGGTGAATTCGATAAAGGCAAGCCAAAGTTTATTGCTACACGGGCAGCCGACTTTGCGGCGCTGGTGAACCGGTTCAACATTGGCGAGTAGGGGTGTGCAACAATGAAACCGATGTCCATCGGCTTGACTTGTCATTTTGCGCTGACGTGTGGTGGAACGCCGGTGGCCAAGGCCGCTCAAAGGTCTGGAGGCTCTCTTTGAATCTACTTCCTAGCTTGCGTTATCTGGTGGCTTTGAACGAGCACCGCCATTTCGGTCGGGCGGCGCAGGCTTGCCATATCACGCAGCCAGCGCTGTCCAATGCCTTGCGGGCGCTGGAGCAGGAGTTTGAGGCCGTCATCGTGAAGCGCGAGCGCAATTACGTTGGCTTCACACCCGAAGGCGAAATCATCCTGGCCTCGGCTCAGCGCATGTTGCACGAGCATGCCTTGCTGCAAGATGCGCTCAAGGGGGACGCCCTAACGCCGCACGGCTCGCTGCGTATCGGAGCGGTTCCGACGGCTGTGCCGATGGCTGCGCGCTTTGCCGCCATGTTGCAAGCACGGCAAAGCGGCATCCGACCTATTGTTTTGTCGCTTAGTTCAGCCGAGTTGGAAAAAGGCCTCGAGACTTTGTCCTTAGACCTGGCCATGGGCTATATCGAACGCATGGACGCGCGCAGCGTGCGCCTGCGGGCGTTGGAGCAATACACCGAACATTACTTCTTGCTGCGCCGTGTTGACAATCCGCAAACTGATGCTCTGCGCATCGGTCAGCCCCTGACTTGGCGGGAGGCAAGTCGATTTCCTTTGTGCCTGTTGACGCCTGATATGCACAACCGCACGATAGTTGACGCTGCCTTGCGCCAGGCTGGCGTACAAGTGGTCCCTGCCATGGAGACCAACTCCATTCTGGCTATGGCGCTGTGTGTGGTGCAAGGCCAGATGTGCGGGATTTTGCCCGGCGCACTGGTCGGGGCCGTCCGCAGCGACCGTCAACTGGAAGCATTGCCTTTGGTCGAGCCCGAGGTACGCACGCCAATAGGCTTTATGTTCAATACGCAGGTGCGCCCTTCGCGTTCACAGCAAGCGGCAATGGAACTGGCACGCGACGGCCAATGGTTGCAGCATGCCGCTATGCACAGCGGCATGCTCACCTCGCCGGTAGCGGGATCTGCGTGACCGTCTAGCGTGCCCCACAAGCCCAAACGAGGCGATGCAATAGACCCGTTTCCCTTGGCTCAAGCAAATCCAGCATCTAGAGAGGTCTGTTTGCTGCCTCTAGGCTAGAGGCAGCGCTTTGGACCGCGGTACGACTTCATCCCAAAGGAAGCTCTTGCGGCCTTCACTGAAGCCGCCCAGTTAAAACTCTTTGTCCTCGGCGGTATCGGCCGAGGCCTGGGCCGCGCCTTCCATCATGACGCGATCGCTTTCTAGGATGTGGCCGTAGTCCGCGTACTTAAAGGCCAGCTTGGTGTTTTTTTCGGCCAGCAAAATACGCAGACCTTCTTTTTGGTCGACCTCGATGCGCCAAGGCGACTTTCACATTCCATTTTGCTGCAATGCGTCATTCAAGCCTTGAATCACGCAATGTAGGGATTTAATTGGACGCCAACAACTCTATGCACCCATACTCTGCAGCCTATTTGATGGGTATTTGTACCCCAACGCCATGACCCAAATCACTGTTGCCAGCCCGTCCGCCGTCCGTTTGAGCACAGTGGAGGACATGCGTGAACGCATTCGCAGCAAAAGCAAGCTCAAAGGCCGCCAGGCTGATGACGCAGCAGTGTCCGAAGTGCGCGCGCTGCTGGGAGAGGGTCCGCACCGGCGCGACCTGCTGATCGAAAACCTGCATGTGCTCAACGACCGTTTTGGTGCCTTGCACGACCGCCACCTGGTGGCGCTGGCCAAGGAGATGAACATCCCGATGACGGAGGCCTACGAGGTGGCCACCTTCTACCACCACTTTGAAGTCCTCAAGGGCGATGCCCAGGCCCCGGGCTTGACGGTGCGCGTGTGCGACGGCCTGAGTTGCGCGCTGGCGGGTGCGCAAGACCTGCTGAAGCGTTTGCCTGCCATCTTGGGTCGCGATGACGTGCGCGTGATCGCCGCCCCCTGCATTGGCCGCTGCGAGCAAGCCCCTGCGGTGGCGGTGCACCAAATCCCCGTGCCTTTTGCCACGGTTGAATCTGTAGCCCAGGCGGTGGAAGCCCATGCCACAACTCACCCCGCAGCCTTTGATGGCGCGCAATTTGACGCCGCTACTTTGGCCGAGCAGCCCGTTTCCCCGACCAGCGGCATAGAAACCGCACCTGCTTATGTGGGCTTGGACGCCTATATCGCCCAAGGCGGCTACACGCTCGCCGTCTCCCTGGCCGCAGGCACGCAGGACGCGGAGCAGGTGGTCAAAGCCATGGAAGACTCGGGCCTGCGCGGCCTGGGCGGCGCAGGCTTTCCCGCCGGGCGCAAATGGCGCATCGTGCGCGACCAACCCGCGCCCAAACTCATGGCTGTGAACATTGACGAAGGCGAACCCGGCACTTTCAAAGACCGCACTTATTTAGAACGCGACCCGCACCGGTTTTTGGAAGGCCTGCTGGTGGCCGCGCAAGTGGTGGGTATTGACGCCTGCTATATCTACCTGCGCGACGAATACCACGGCTGCCGCGCCATTTTGGAGGCCGAGCTGGCCAAGCTGCGCGCTCACCCGCCGTGCAAGTTGCCGCTCATCGAGCTGCGCCGGGGCGCTGGCGCCTATATCTGCGGCG
Organism: Comamonas sp. lk; assembly: GCA_945901215.1. Classification (GTDB taxonomy): domain Bacteria; phylum Pseudomonadota; class Gammaproteobacteria; order Burkholderiales; family Burkholderiaceae_C; genus Allorhodoferax. The sequence continues at coordinate 2,429 of CAMDKE010000091.1, read as the reverse complement.
AAGAGTCCGCCATGATCGAGAGCATTGAGGGCAAACGCGGCGAGCCGCGCATGCGCCCGCCCTACATCGCCCAGGTCGGTCTGTTTGGCCGCCCCACGCTGGAACACAACTTTGAGACCCTGTACTGGGTGCGCGACATCGTGCAAAAAGGCCCGCAATGGTTTAGCAGCTTTGGGCGCAACGGGCGCAAGGGCTTGCGCAGTTTCAGTGTCAGCGGCCGGGTCAAACACCCGGGCGTGAAACTGGCCCCGGCTGGTATCAGCGTCAAAGAGTTGATCGCCGAGTACTGCGGCGGCATGGCGGACGGCCACACGCTGTATGCCTATTTGCCTGGCGGCGCCTCGGGCGGCATCTTGCCCGCCAGCATGGCCGATATTGCGCTGGACTTTGACACGCTCCAGCCCTATGGCTGCTTTATTGGCTCGGCTGCGGTCATCGTGCTGGGCCAGCACGACAAGGCGCGCGACGCCGCGAGCAACATGATGCGATTCTTTGCCCACGAGAGCTGCGGCCAATGCACCCCCTGCCGAGTGGGCACGGCCAAGGCGGTGGCACTGATGGACGCGCCCGTGTGGGACAACGACACGCTCGAAGACCTGAATGTCGTGATGACTGATGCCTCAATCTGCGGCCTCGGCCAGGCGGCGCCCAACCCGGTGCGCTGCGTACAAAAATACTTTGCCCATGAGGTGGCCTGACATGAACGCCCCTACCAAAATCAATGAAGTAACTCCCGTAACAGTGGAGTTCAAGCTTGACCAGCAAACCATCCATGCCTTTGAGGGCGAAACCATCCTCAAAGCCGCCAAGCGCCACGGTATTGACATCCCCCACCTTTGCTACAAGGACGGCCTGCGGGCCGACGGCAACTGCCGCGCCTGCGTGGTCGAAATCAAGGGCGAACGCACCCTGGCCCCCAGCTGCTGTCGCAGCGCCACGGCGGGCATGGAAGTTCAAGCAAAAAGCGAGCGCGCTGTCAAGAGCCAGAAGATGGTGCTGGAGATGCTGCTGTCGGACATGCCGGATGTGGGCTACAAGTGGAACGATGCGACCCATGCTGGTGCGCCTGCACCCAGCACCGGCCAGCACGGCGAGTTAAGCGACTGGGCCACCCGCATGGAAGTAACGGTGCGCCCCGAACTCAAAGCCCTGCGCCGCGAGCAACCCAAGGCAGATATGTCGCACCCCGCCATGGCCGTCAACCTAGACGCCTGCATCCAGTGCAACCGCTGCGTACGCGCCTGCCGCGAAGAGCAGGTTAACGACGTGATCGGCTACGCTCTGCGCGGCGCGCACAGTGAGATTGTGTTTGACCTGAACGACCTCATGGGCGCCAGTACTTGCGTGGCCTGCGGCGAATGCGTGCAAGCCTGCCCCACCGGCGCGCTCATGCCAAAGTCCCAAGTCGGCAGCCAGGTGGTGGACAAAAAAGTGGACTCGGTCTGCCCGTTTTGCGGCGTCGGCTGCCTGCTGACCTACAACGTCAAAGACAACGTGATCGTCAGCGTGGATGGGCGCGATGGCCCGGCCAACCACAACCGCCTGTGCGTCAAAGGCCGCTTCGGCTTTGACTACGCCGCCAGCCCCCAGCGCCTGACCATGCCCTTGATCCGCAAGGCCGGTGTCGGCAAGGACCCGGAGTTGCTTAACCGGCTCAACCGTGACAGCGCGGACTGGTCTGAGGTGTTCCGCGAAGCCACCTGGGACGAAGCCCTGGCACTTGGCGCGGGCAAGCTCAAAGGCTTGCGCGACCAGTTTGGCCCGAAAGCGCTGGCCGGATTTGGCTCGGCCAAAGGCAGCAACGAAGAAGCCTATTTGTTCCAAAAACTGGTGCGTACCGGCTTTGGCAGCAATAACGTCGACCATTGCACCCGCCTGTGCCACGCCTCCAGTGTGGCTGCTTTGTTGGAAGGCGTGGGCTCGGGCGCGGTGAGCAACCAGGTCAATGACGTGGAGCATTCCGAGCTGATTTTTGTGATTGGTTCGAACCCCACTTCCAACCACCCGGTGGCCGCCACCTGGATGAAGAACGCCGCCCAACGCGGCGCAAAAATAGTGCTGGCCGACCCGCGCATCACCGACATCGGCAAACACGCCTGGCGCACCCTGCAGTTCAAGGCGGACACTGACGTGGCCATGCTCAATGCGCTGATCCACGTGGTGATTGAAGAAGGGCTGGTGGACCAGAACTTTATCGCCCAGCGCACCAGCAATTTCGAAGCGCTGCGCGAAAACGTCAAGGGTTACAGCCCCGAGGCCATGGCGCCGATTTGCGGTATCGCGGCGCAGACCCTGCGCGAAGTGGCGCGTGCCTTTGCCACGGCCAAGAGCGCCATGATTTTGTGGGGCATGGGTGTGAGCCAGCACGTGCACGGCACCGACAACGCGCGCTGCCTCATTGCGCTGGTCAGCGTGACCGGCCAGATTGG